>CAZPPD010000194.1:0-8590 GCA_964588185.1 uncultured Alcaligenaceae bacterium
TAATCTCTCCCACCACACGAATCATGGGGTCGTAGTAGCCCCCGAAGAACTCACCCAAAAATACCGGATAAAAGGCTACGGGGACAAAGGCCCTAATCGGGCCGTTTACCTGGCCGCACTAGAGCATATCGACCACTCCGTTGGTAGGCTGATGGCTTCCTTAAAGGAAATGGGGGAGGAGGACGAAACAATAGTGATTTTCCTCAGTGACAATGGCGGCATCCACGAGCGGTTTGACTTCAGGGATCTGCCCAATCCTCATCCGGCTTTTCCAACCTTCCGAGTTGATTTGCGCGAGTACAATAATGATCCTCTTCGCGGTGGGAAAGGCTCTTGTTACGAAGGCGGAGTGCGAGTGCCGATGATCGTTCGCTGGCCCAAGCGGATTCCCAAGAAGAAAACAATCAAGACTCCTGTCCACGTAATCGACTTGATGCCGACGCTGTTTGAAGTTGCCGGGGCAAAAGCACCGACAAGTCATCCGATGGACGGGGCAAGTTTGCAAAAGCTCCTAACAGCTGGTAAAGATCGGAATCTCAGCAAACGGGCTCTATTCCAATACTATCCGTTCTACGACCTCCGCTGGGGCCTCACTCCTTGTGCGTCCATCCGCAAAGGGGACCACGTGCTGGTCGAATTCTTTGGCGACCGGGTCAATGCCGATCGCACTTATGTGCCGGGACATCATCTAGAGTTGTACAACTTGGGGAAAGATCTCGGGCAGTCGCACAACTTGGCCAAGGCAGATTCTAAACGAGCAGAAAGGCTGCAAAAAGAGTTGCACCAATGGATGAAATCCTTGTCCGCTCAACCCTCCGTTTTGAATAAGCACTATGAGCCACAAAGGGCTTTCGAGGAAATCCGAAAGAAACCCGAATGGCTCAAAAATGAGGATTAAAAGCTTTTCTGAATATTTGGGAACAGGAAAATGTATCAGGGGTGAAATAAAAACATCCGGAAGCGTGCAGTCCCCAGGGGGGCTCGGGTCCTACGCCACTTCCGGAAGGTTCGGCGCAATCAATATCTCTGGTGGTTGATGTCACCAATCTTTTGCTTGAAAAATCAAGCAATCGAACCAATTTTAACTACTCACCTCATCCGTAGAGGAAATCACTTGGATAAAAAGCATCCAAAAGACATGTTTAGATCAAACGAACCACGTATCAATTAAAGAAAGGAAAAGGTGTTAAAAAACAACTTCGTTGTCAATATACGATTCTTACAGATTACCTGTCAAGCTATAAAAATAAATTTTCAAAACTCTTCATAAGCGGCAAAGCTATCTTCGGTTTCCCACAGGCATACTTTGGAAATAGGAAGCCCTCTTTCCCGAGCCATTCTGTATAACATTAGTGCTAGATTCTCAGCTGTGGGATTGCCATCCAAAACAAAGATCGGCTCTCCCGCATCCTTCAGGAGGGGAGTGAGGGGATCGTCCTTTGACAATATCATCTTATGGTCTAGATGATCTTTAATCCAGGCTCCGACAATCTCCTTGATTTCCCCAAAGTCAACCACCATCCCCAAGGAATCCAGTTCCGTAGAGGAGATTGTGAAAATTGCTCTGCCATTGTGCCCGTGCAGGTGTTTGCATTTACCCGGATGATTTAGCAAGCGATGGCCGTAGCAAAAATGAAACTCTCTGGTTACCTGAAACATGGTTGCTTTCAACCGAAGGGGGAAATTAACAAGAAAGCAGTCATCCACTATTATAGTAGATACGCTCGCTCACCTTAATTCCAACCATGGACATCTCGGACCTTGATCATCACGGCTAGGATTTCATTCCATGTTTCCGGTTTTTTCATCACTTCATTGGGAAACATACAGCCATCCCAACAAATATGCTGGTAGCGTTTGTGCGGTTGGCCATTTTCCTTGAGCCAGTATTCGGCCCGTTTGACGATATCCAGCTTGCCGTTGGGATCATTTGCTAAGCAATGGCGGCCGGTTTTATCATGGGAGCCGGTGCCGTGGACGGAACCGTCGTTCTGGGCAATGTGGAAATCAATGGTCCAAGGGCGGAGGGCATCGGTCAATTGTTTGTATGCTTCATCCAGTTTTGCTTCGTCCTTCCAGTCGAAATCCTGGGGCAAAATGGCATCTTCCGGTGCGTTATATCCCAGCAAATAAAGAAGGGTATGGGCCATATCGGCTTGAAATCCAAGAACATCAGGGCGATTCACCTTTTCCAGCAGATCAATCATCTTTTTCCAGGAGTGCATGCCGCCCCAGCAAATTTCACCCTCGGCAGCTAATTTTTCGCCGTGATCTGCTGCAATATCACAGGCTAGGCGGCATGTCTCAGCGATGCGGGTTTGGTTTCCTTCAGGATCTTTCGCCCAATCCACCGGGCTGGAGGCTGAATCGATCCGCACCACACCATAAGGCCGAATACCCATTTCCCGAAGCTTTTGAGCAATGCGGCAGCCTTTGCGGACCTGGGTCAAGAACTTCTGCCGGCCTTCGCTTTCATCCATGGCCGCTCCGCCATCGGTCGGGGGCCAAACCGGAGCAACGACGGAACCAATCACCAAACCGCGCGATGAGGCTTTCTCCGCTAATACTTTAAGCTCGTCATCCGAGGCATCGATGTTGATGTGCGGTAGGAAGAGGAACAGATCAAAGCCATCGAACTTGATGCCGTTCACCTGGGCATTGGCCGTCAAATCCAACATGGTGTCCAATTCAATCGGTGGTTGATCGGAGTCCGGATCTTTTCCAACTACACCAGGCCAAGCGGCGTTGTGAAGTTTGGGAAATGCGTTTGCCATTTTTACTCCTTGGAATAGTTGACTTTTAGGTTGCCTGGATTGGAGCGTGTTTTCTCAATTCGACTGACTCTTTATTGTATGAGGCGGATTTATATTGGTAAGGATAAACCTGGGCTGAACCAAACCCCTTCTTGCCGACCAATCAAATTGGATTCTCCGGCGGCGATTTTTCCGGATTCGGCGGATTAGGTGGAAACTCCTGAGGTGGTTTGGGTACACCATCGGGAACCGGCGGTGGGATTACCGGGGGAGATTGTGGTTGAGAACCGGATTGAGGTTGGTGAGGAGTCTGAAAACCCCCCATGGGTGGAATGGGGGACGGTTTCCAGTTCCTGCCGTTTCGGCCATCGCCTGAAATAACGGATGAAAATGGCGGCACTGTGGAAAAACCAAATAGTCCTACCAGAAGCCATCTTTTCCGTCTTTCTTATAAACATCGAGCCATCCATCCGGTATTTCTTTGCGTACCAAGGGGACAAAATATTTCTCTTTATATTGGTAAAGATCCACATTTATCTCATCGGCATAAACAGTTAATGAAAGAAAGATTCCAGTTCTTTGATTGTTAATTGGGTAGGGGTATATTCGAAGGGAAATATTATGTAGAAAAGGCAACCCGAACAATAAAACATAATGCCGACTCCAACGGTGGCAAAACTAAGGGCAGTTTTGCGGATAAGAGGACTAGTCCAGGGTTAAGCCGTACGCACTGAAGCGCCGGCCCCTTAACTCACCGCAAGGCCGGCGACCATATCTGTCGCTACGGAAAGCGGAGAGTCATTACCTCTTCTTGCCAACCTCCCGCGCCTGGATTTCCGTAAGCATCCTTGCAGCAAATCCCCCAGCATTTCGGGTAAGATGTTCTTTACTAAGGCTATTTTTAGCAGCCTCAAATAATTTTCTGGTCCGAGAAATCTCCTCCCGAAACTTAGCATCCTTCGCTTGGTCCGCATTGTATTTGCGAACCTGCTCAGCCGCAGCAGCCTTGGCCTTCGTCAGGCCTTTGATCCGGAGTTGGGTTTTGACAATCTCGTCGTTGAGATGGCTGGTGTAAGCCCGAATGATTTTCTTGATATCCTTTGGGTTGGCTTGGTAACCGGCTTTTTTCGCCCAAAGTACGGCTGTGAGTTGAACCGACAAGTTGTCCTCTCCGAGGTGTTTCACCCAATCGCGGTCGGCTTGGAGGATTTTTTCGGCAATCTGCATCTTTAGGATTTGTTCCCCGAAGGCATCTAAACGCCGAAGTGTTAACTTATCCATTGCGGCCCTGGAGGTAGCGCGGAAATTCAGGTAGGCTTTCTCCTTCGCTTCGAGGTCCTTGTTTAATTCCCGGACTTTGGTGATTTGGACGATTCATGATAGTCTCCCAATAAGTGTTGTTAAATAGTTAGAAATATTAACAAGCACTTATGAACATTCTATTGACCCATTAAGAAATTCTGCCGTATTTTCGATACTTATTATGTTCTTTAAGGGAAAGAAATATCCTCTTTATCAAGACTAATGAATTGTCAGTCTTCCTGATATTGAAATCCATAACCCAATCCGTTACCAAAACAAAGATCAGAAATTTGTTAATAACTTGACGCGAAAGGGAAAGTCTAAGAAAAAATGCTCCTCCTAAGCTGCTCTCAACTTTCCCGCGCCTTTGACGCTGATCCCTTGTTCCAGGACTTGGGCTTCGAACTTTTCGCCGGTGAGCGCGTCGGTCTCGTCGGTCCCAACGGTGCCGGCAAGACCACACTCTTCAACATCCTCGCCGGGCTCGACCAACCCGACCACGGCGAAGTACGCCTCCACACCGGAGCCCGCATCGGCATCTTAGAGCAGCATCCCACTTTCGATCCCGGCCGGACACTCTTCGCCGAAGCCAAATCCGGGCTCGATGATCTCCTCGCTGCTCACGATGACATGGTGCAGACCGCCGAGAAGCTCGCTCAGGCCACCGACGAGGCCACTCGCAAGTCCCTGTCTGATCGCTACGACCGCTTGCACGAGATGCTGCAACATCACGACGCCTTCAACGTCGACCACCGCGTCGAGGAGGTGCTCGACGGCCTCGGCTTTCGCCGCGAAGACTACCACCGCCCGCTCGAAACCTTTAGCGGAGGCCAGCAAAACCGCGTGATGCTCGCCAAGATTCTGCTGTCCGCTCCCGACGTCATGCTCCTCGACGAGCCCAGCAACCACCTCGACATCGGCGCGACGCAGTGGCTCGAAGATTACCTCGTCCGCCAACCCGAAGCCATGATGGTGATCAGCCACGACCGCTACTTCCTGAACAAGGTCGTCACCAAAGTCTTCGAGCTCAACCGCCGCCGGCTCACCAGCTACCCCGGCAACTACCAGGCCTACGAACGTCTCCGCCGCGAACGCTACGAACAGGAACTCAAAGCCTGGGAAGCGCAACGAGAATACATCGACAAGCAAGAAGAATACATTCGCCGCGTCCACTACGGACAGCTCCACAAACAAGCCCAATCCCGCCAGAAAGCCCTCGACAAAGTCGAACGCATCGAGCGCCCGGTCCTCATCGAAGGCCCCAGTATGTACTTCGGCGACGCTAAACGCACCGGCGACCTGGTGCTGGATGTGGAGAACCTGTCCAAGTCCTACGACAAGCCCTTATTCCAGGACCTCACCTTCGCCTTGAAGCGCGGCCAGCGCCTTGGCATCATGGGGCCCAACGGTAGCGGCAAAACCACCCTCCTGCGTATCCTCCTGCAACAGGAACAGCCCGACGACGGCCACGCCAAGGTCGGCCACCTCGTCGAGTTCGGCTACTACGACCAGCACATCAAGAAGCTGGACGACGAGGACACAGTCCTGCACGCTGCCTGGCCCGATGACAAACCCGAGTGGAAAGAACAACACATCCGTGACCTGCTTGGCCGCTTCGGAGTAGTCGGTGACATGGTTCACCAACAGATCGGCGACCTCAGCGGCGGTGAGCGCAGCCGCACGGCCTTGGCCCGGCTGGTCGCCGAAGGTGTCAACACCCTGGTCCTCGACGAGCCGACCAACCACCTCGACATCTGGGCCTGCGACGCCCTGGAGCAAGCCCTCCTACAATACGAAGGCAGCGTCATCGTCGTCAGCCACGACCGCTACTTCCTGAACCGCGTCGTCGACCTACTCATCGTGCTCGAAGGCAACGGCAAGTCCCACCTCATCTACGGCAACTACGACACCTACGAACGCATGCGTCTCCTACAAAAGGAGGAGGCACCTACTCAACCCAAAGCCGAGCCTAAGTCCGCCAAGTCACCTCCGCCCGGCAAACCCGCCAAGCGCAAACGCCAATTCCCCTACCGCAAAGTCGAAGACCTGGAAGCCGACATCGCCACCGAGGAGGAGCGCCTCCAAGAGATCGAACAGCGCCTGGCCTCCCCGGACATCTACAGCGACAAAGCCAAAGTCCAGGAAACCACGCAACTCTTCGAGGAGACCAAGACGAAACTGGCACAGTTGTACGAGCACTGGGAAGAGGCGGTGGAGTTGAATTGAGGGGGATGGTTTGCAATGGGCCTTCTCTAGTTTAGGAATGACCTTCCTTGTGATATACTAACCTTGGGCGAGTCAGATGAAATGGACTCACATTATTTGAGATCCTACACCCGGCGGAAACGTTGAGCATGTGGAAAAACACGACCTAACCACTAATGAGGTGGACTACGTTTTGGAAAATCCCGAATCAGAAGATTTCAGCAAATCCAGCGGGCTCCCATGTGTTTTCGGTCATATCCCTGAGGGCCGATACATAATAGTCATTTACGAAGAGATCGATGAAAACACGATAATTCCCGTCACCGCATACGAAGTTCCGGAACCATAATCGGAGAGATTGAAATGGCCGACAAAAAACTGGAACACATCAATCGCCAATTTACCGAGGAGGAACGCCAAAGGTACGCAAAAATTCGGGAGGATGCCAAGAAAGAATTCCCTCCAATATCCCCCACTGGACAAGAACCATCCCCGCCGGGTATACCGACCAAGATCCGAGAAACGCGTGAGTCCCAAGGTTTAACATGGTACGCCTTAGCCCAACTGTCAGGAATTCCCAATTCTGATCTCATTCGGGACATCGAAAAGGGTAAAGATGTCAAACTTTCGAGCTTGGAGGCCGTAGCTTCGGCATTGGGATTGAAATTGGAACTAGTCAATTCGGTTAAATGATTCAAGACCTAGAGAATGCATGAAATTGAGTTTTTGCTAACCTGGAATTTCTAGCATAGTTCCAACCACCAGTACCCTCGAGAATAGATGGAGAACTAACCATGTTCCCCGATCCAATCGTCGAGATATCCGAAAACATCGCCAAGAATACGCTTCGCAATTCAACCACGACATCGACGCGATTTGCGAGGACATTCAGCGGCGACAACAGCAGGCAGGTAGAAAGTTGATTTCCCGAAAACCTCGAACTGCCAAAACCAAGGCTAAAGGTCAACCAGTGGCCTAATCGAACAAAAAGATCGAAAAACGCCAATCCCCGGACATCTACAGCGACAAAGCCAAAGTCCAGGAGACTACGCAACTCTTCGAGTAGACGAAGACGTGGCTGGCACTGTTATACGAGCACTGGGAAGAGGCGGTGGAGTTGAATTAGGTGCTAACCAGGAAAACTGTTAGTAGAATTCGATTACCACTGCTCTGGTCTTTTTTGAAATAAG
The DNA here is from genome assembly GCA_964588185.1 of uncultured Alcaligenaceae bacterium. Classification (GTDB taxonomy): domain Bacteria; phylum Planctomycetota; class Planctomycetia; order Gemmatales; family Gemmataceae; genus CAZPPD01. The sequence goes on from CAZPPD010000194.1 coordinate 7,451, forward strand.
GAGATACCCTAGCAGTCCCACTGTTTTTGGGGAGGATTAGTTTTGGCTCGGAAACGCACGCCTCGGGAAGGAAAGCTGCGAACACGTGAACATGTCCTGGCAGATTTAAGTGTGAACTTTGTTGAGCGGCAGATTTTCCTTCGAGGCTTTGCCGTAAACCGCCTATTTACGGATTATGGCATCGATTTGGGGATGCTCACCTTTACAGATGGCGGTGAGGTGGAAAATGGCCATGTACTTTTCCAAGTCAAGGCAACGGATTCCTTGGTAATACTTAAGGGCGGAAAGACAATCACTTTTCGAATTGAGGTTGCCGATCTCAAGTGGTGGCAAGACGAATGGGCACCGGTTATCCTAGGTTTATGATGGAAAAGGGGACAAAGCTTGGTGGCTTTATATCCAAGAATATCTTGAGGAGAAAAAGGTAGCTCTTGATGATTTTGCAGTGGATCAGGATCGGGTTACCGTTCGTATTCCCATGAAAAATCGCCTTAACCGCAAGGCAATCGAGAAAATACGATTGCTTCGAAACCAACGCCTCCAGGAGTTGAAAGGAAACTGAGCTAATGGCGACAGACCAGATCACGTATCAAGATTTAGACGATTTGTTGACGCACTTGGGATTCCATCGAGATCACATTAATGCGAAGTGGCTCCGCTATCAGCATTCAGACTCCGGAACCGAGATAATTCTGGTGGACAAAAAGCCGGCAGAACAAGTCCGCCCGACAGATGCCTGGTCGGCTCGAGAACACCTCCTCCAGAAAGGCCTAATTACCGAAAAGGAACTCGATAAATTCCTGAAGAGTGTCCCATCAAAATAAGGGGGATAATTGCGACTGTTTTACCCAACGCCGGAAGCGTTTTAGAATTGGTTAAATAACCAGTCATCTCCTCCCACCACCAATTCCCTTACCGCAAGGTCGCAGACCTGGAAGCCGACATCGCCACCGAGGAGGAGCATGATCAAAGTCAATCGCGTTAAGTAGTTTGCTTAACCCTGTATCTTGATAGTCCCAGGAAACAATATTGACTTTTGCACCAACCATGAATCGCGCGAGGACTGACAGGCAAGAGAGGTAACAATTCGATCCTTGAAGACATATCGGAGCGGAACAAAAATATCGCTCGTAATGTACT
>CAZPPD010000195.1:0-8582 GCA_964588185.1 uncultured Alcaligenaceae bacterium
ATGTCTCAGCCAGTCAGAGCCCGAGCATTGAAGTACCTCTTTAGAAAATCCTGGTGGTGTGAGACGATGTTACAAGCCAAGGAAATAAAGAAACGCCAATTGGGTGCTCTGGACAAGACTTTCAAAGATGTCCGGGATATGGTGGTGATCAGTCCATCGGGATGGGACGCCATTTCGGAAAACCAAACCCGGTTGAATTTGCGGAAGAAAGATATTCGCCTGCAGTTGGTAAAGAATTCTCTGGTCCGTTTGGTCCTCGGCGAAATGGGCATCAACCTGGAAGGCTGCTGGGATGGACCAACTATGGTGGCTTGGGGCGGAACCAGCATTGCCGGCCTAAGCAAAGAATTAGAAAAGTCATTTAAAGACAATAAAAAGATCGAATTCAAAACGGCAGTGGCCGATGGGCAGCAAGTTTCTTTCGAAGAAGCCCTAAAGATGCCCACCAGGGAAGAAGCAATTGGGCGAGTAATAACGTTGCTTCTCAGTCCCGCCAGCAATTTGGCAGGCGCTTTGATGGGCCCCGGATCTCAGTTGGCAAGCCAGATTAAGAGCATTGCCGAGAAGGATGGCGAAGAAGAAGCTGCTCCAGAAGAAGCTGCTCCAGAAGAAAATGCTTCGTAATTGGAATTGAATGAATACAGCTATTACGCTTGCTTCACTCTTGGTTCAAACAACTTAGCTTTAACCTGTTCTTGAGGCTAAGGCAAAAGAATAGGGAATTTTAATTTAGAAAGGGAACCCGAAAATGTCTGAAGGTAATGGAGCTAGTTTCCCCGCTGATGTCATGGAACTGGGAGACAAGCTTGCGGCGTTGTCCGTTTCCACCGCCGTTCAACTGGGCAACTATTTGGAAGAAAAATACGGCATCAAAGCCGCTGCCGGTGGGGTAGCTATGGTAGCCGCTGCCCCGGGAGCCGGCGAAGGTGCCGATGCCGGCGCAGAAGCAGCCGAGCCCACCGAATTCAATGTTGTCCTCGAGGAATTTGGTGCGGAGAAGATCAAGGTCATTAAAGTAGTTCGCGAAATCACCGGTCTTGGTCTCAAAGAAGCCAAAGAGACGGTGGAAGGTGCTCCCAAGCCGATCAAAGAAAACGTCAGCAAGGAAGACGGCGAAAAAATCAAAACCCAATTGGAAGAAGTTGGTGCCAAGGTTTCTTTGAAACCTGCGGGCTGAGATTGACCAGATATATAAGAAAATTTGATTCTATGCTCACTCCAAGTGGGCATAGAATTCTGCCATTTGATGTGAACATTGATTAACCACAGAGGACTTTTGGAAGGTAAGAGCCGATAATTCCAAGCTTTGTGGGCGATGTACTGAGTCTGGTAGATTCCAGACACCATTATGCTCGGCGTGAAATCAGGATGTTTCTCACTGGGATAATGGGCACCAGCACTTGTTTAGTGTGGTGAGACCAGAGTGTTATTGATTTTCGTCGAACTCCGAAAAAAAACTACGGGGCAACTCCATGCAACACCAACTCTGTTTTCTTTTTGCCTATACCGGATTTCGACAATCCTTGCAACCGCTGCACTCTCCTTTTCCACAGTATTAAATTCTGTAATGAAAGATATTCCGTCATGCCATTTTACCACGATGCCGGGGTGGTGAGATAATCTCACGCCGCGTTTCGTGATTTTTATCTTTCCGCTCCTTGTGGGAGGAACTCGACTTATGCCTATCTCTGCTGAACGCGCAATTTTGCCTCAGGAAGTCCGGAACTTCGGTCATTACGGGGATGCCGTTGATATTCCGAATCTTACCGATGTGCAAACGAAATCCTATGACCGCTTTCTCCAACTTGATGTTCCTGGCGAGGAACGTGAACACATTGGTTTAGAGGGAGTCCTCCGTGAGATTTTCCCCATAGAAAGTTACGACAAAAATATCAAGCTCGATTACGTCAAATACGAACTGGGTAAAGCTCGTTATGGTCCCGATGAATGCCGCCAACAGCGTTTGACCTACGGCCGACCCTTTAAAGTCTGGCTTCGCCTCGATAAAGAAGAGCCGGTTTCCGAAGAGGTCTACTTGGGTGATATGCCGATCATGATTGGCGGCGGTGAATTTATCATTAACGGTGCCGAGCGGGTTGTTGTTTCCCAGCTTCACCGTTCACCGGGGGTCGATTACGTCGTTGACACCGATACCGGCGACCGCAAACTTCATAGCTGCCGGATCATTCCTGAGCGCGGTAGCTGGATCGAAGTAAACGTTACCAAAAAAGATACCCTGGGTGTCCGCATCGATCAATCGGGGAAGTTCTCCGCCATGACACTTTTGCGGGCAATGGACCCGGCGTATTCCGAAAATTCTGCAATCTTAAAGGCTTTTTACCCCACCTACATCCAATCTATTAAGGTAAATCCGGAAAATCGCGAGAAAATTGAAGGGCAAATTTCCGTTAGCGATGTCATTGACCCGGAAACTGGCGAACTTTATCTGGAAACCGGAGAGACCTTCAGCAAGGAACACTTGGACAAAATCCTCGTTACGGATTTGGATGAAGTAGAAATTCTTATGTCCAAACCGGATATTCAATCCCGCACCTTGGACCCGATTATTCTGACTTCTCTCAAGGAAGACCCAACCTCTACACACGAAGAAGCCCTGTTAAAGATCTACACCCGCCTTCGTCCGGGGAACCCGCCTCAACTGGAAAAAGCCAAAGAGTTATTCCACGAAAAATTCCAGGACCCCAATCGCTATCGTCTGGGCCGTGTGGGCCGATTCCGGATTAACCGAAAGTTTAATCAGGAGATTGACGAATCGGAAATGACCTTACGGGCGTTGGACTACCTCAATGCAGTCCGTTATATCCTGCGGCTACGGGGCAATGAGGGATCGGTCGATGACATCGACCACTTGGGCAACCGCCGTTTGCGAACTATTGATGAGTTGGCAGCCGATGAGTTGCGCAAAGGATTCCTGAAACTGCGCCGGACCGTTCAGGAACGAATGAGCCTTCGCGACCAACAAGATATGTCGCCCCGGTCGCTGATCAATCCAAAAAGTATCTCCGCGGCCATCGATTATTTCTTTGGACGCGGCGAATTGAGCCAGGTGGTAGACCAGACAAATCCCCTGTCCCAACTCACGCACGAACGCCGTTTGAGTGCCTTGGGACCAGGTGGTCTTAATCGAAAACGGGCCGGGTTTGAAGTGCGGGACGTCCATATCTCTCACTATGGCCGGATCTGCCCCATCGAAACTCCTGAAGGTACCAACATTGGCTTGATCTCCAGCCTGAGTATTTTCTCCGGAATCGACGAATACGGGTTCCTAATTACTCCCTATCGGAGAATCGAGAACGGCGGTTTAACCGAGGAAGTGAAATGGCTGCGTGCGGATGAAGAGGCGGATAACCGGCTTGCTCCAGCAGATACAGTTTTCGACGACGAAATCCTTTCCAGCAAAATCATCGCCCGCTACGGCGGTGACTTTGTGATTACTCCACCGGATAAAGTCCAGTATATGGACATTTCTCCCAAGCAAATGGTCGGGGTTTCCGCAGGATTAATTCCCTTTTTGGAACACGACGACGCCAATCGGGCGTTGATGGGTTCCAACATGCAACGCCAAGCTGTACCCCTTCTCATAACCGAACCGCCGTTGGTGGCGACTGGAATGGAAAAGGCCGTCGCTGAAAACAGCGGAATGGTGATTCGTTCCGAAAAACCCGGAACGGTGACTTATGTTGACGCCGAGCGCATCAAAGTAGACGAGACCGAATATGTGCTTCGCAAGTATGTCGGTCTCAACGAGCGAACCTGTCTCAACCAAAGACCCATCGTCAATCCCGGCGACAAAGTAAAAAAAGACCAAATCATCGCTGATGGGGCGGCCACGCGCAATGGCGAATTGGCTTTGGGGCGAAACGTACTGGTCGCTTTCATGTCCTGGGACGGTTACAACTTCGAGGACGCCATCATCATCAGTGAACGGTTGGTTAAGGCGGATACTTACACCTCCATTCACATCGAAGAGTTCGAAATCGAGATTCGGGAAACCAAACTCGGTAAGGAAGAGTTTACCCGGGATATTCCAAATGTCTCTCCGAAAGCTCTTTCCAATTTGGATGACGACGGCATTGTTCGGGTCGGGACTCATGTAACACCCGTGGACATCCTGGTGGGTAAGGTTTCTCCCAAGAGCAAGAGCGAACTCACTCCGGAAGAAAAACTGCTCCACGCCATTTTCGGCCGGGCTGGGGAGGATGTCAAAAACGACAGCTTGGAAGTCCCTTCCGGGGTGGACGGGATCGTCATTCATACCCAACGCTTCAGCCGCAGGGCCAGTATGAGTGATGAGGAAAAGAAGGTTTTCGACAAGGAATACAAGGAAGTCGAAAACAAGTACAACAAACAGATTGCCAACCAATTCAAGGCAATGATTAATGAACTGAGTACGGTTATCGACAAAAAGGAGATTAAAAACGCCGGGGTGGACAAGGATGATAAAACCTTGGTGGAAAAAGCCCAAAAGTTTGAACTGGCAGACCTGGATATCCGGTCTCCGGATAAAAAGAAACCGGTTACCGAGATTTTTAACAAACATAAGGAACGAATTCAGGTTTTGTTGGATGAAAAGGAACGAAAACTGAACTCGTTGAACTGCGGCGATGTCCTCCCCAGTGGCGTGCAGCAAATGGTGAAAGTCTACATTGCCACCAAGCGGCAAATCTCCGTTGGGGACAAGATGGCCGGCCGGCACGGAAATAAAGGGGTGATCTCCAAGATTCTCCCCGAAGAGGACATGCCCTTCCTGCCGGATGGAACCCCTGTGGATATTCTTCTTAATCCTTTAGGTGTTCCCAGTCGTATGAACGTGGGCCAGATTTTGGAAACCCATCTCGGTTGGGCAGCCCAACGCCTAGGGTTCAAAGCCATCACTCCTGTTTTCGATGGTGCCAGCGAGGAGGAACTCCGGGGCTGTTTGAAAGAAGCCGATATTCCCGAAAGCGGCAAAACGTACTTGTTTGACGGCCGAACCGGGGAACGCTTCGAACAACCCGTTACGGTAGGCTACATTTACATGCTGAAGCTGCATCACTTGGTTGATGACAAAGTGCACGCGCGAGCCACTGGCCCGTACTCCTTGATTACGCAACAACCGCTAGGTGGAAAAGCCCGTTTCGGCGGCCAGCGTTTTGGGGAGATGGAAGTATGGGCTTTGGAAGCATATGGTGCGGCCTACATCCTTCAGGAACTGCTCACGGTTAAATCCGATGATGTCGAAGGACGAACCAAAATCTACGAGTCGATGGTTAAAGGAGAAAATACACTGGAAGCCGGTACGCCGGCAAGCTTTGACGTGTTGACCAACGAAATTCGTGGTCTTGCACTTAATATGCAACTGGAGAAAAAACGCATCTAGCAAATTCGGCATGGTGGCCCGGCAACAGGTCGCCTTGCCCTTATTAATTTTGTCACCCGGTTACAAATATATTCGGTCACCCAATTCTCGCTGGGAGGCGTTCAATAATGAGCACTGGTGAAACTAGTTACGATCGCATTAATGACTATGGTGCCGTACGGATCAGCTTGGCGAGCCCGCACGACATCCGGAGTTGGTCCTTTGGCGAAGTAAAAAAGCCGGAGACAATCAACTACCGAACCTATCGCCCGGAAAAAGACGGATTGTTCTGCGAGCGGATCTTCGGTCCGGAAAAAGACTGGGAATGTGCCTGCGGCAAATATCGCGGCATGAAATACAAAGGCATGATCTGCGACCGTTGCGGCGTAAAGGTAACCCATAGCCGCGTCCGCCGAAAACGGATGGGCCACATTGAGCTTGCCGCTCCTGTGGTCCACATCTGGTTCTTCAAAGCCATGCCCAGCCGCTTGGGAACTTTGCTGGACATGAAAACCACCAGCCTGGAAAAGGTCATTTATTTCCAGGATTATGTGGTATTGGATCCCGGCGATACTTCTCTCAAACCCCATCAACTTCTCACCGAAGAGGATCACCGTAAAGCCCGCGAGCAATACGGCGATACGTTTGAAGCCGACATGGGCGCCGAAGCAGTCAAGAAGCTGCTGGAAAAGCTGGACTTGGTGGACTTATCCAAGAAACTGCGCGATGAATTGTACGCCCTGGCTAAGAAGGAAAAACCTTCCCGGCAAAAGCAGCGAGATTTGACCAAACGTCTGAAGGTTGTGGAGTCTTTGCGCGATAGTGGTTTGGGTGGGCCGCCGAACAAGCCGGAATGGATGGTGTTGGAATGTATTCCGGTTATTCCCCCAGACCTGCGGCCGTTGGTGTTGCTGGATTCCGGGAACTTTGCAACCAGCGATCTTAACGACCTCTACCGGAGGATTATTAACCGGAACAACCGTTTGAAGAAACTGGTGGACCTCAATGCTCCGGAGGTCATCATCCGCAACGAAAAACGCATGTTGCAGCAATCGGTTGATGCTCTCTTCGACAACAACCGTTGTAAACGCCCGGTTCTCGGCTCCAGCAATCGTCCGCTTAAATCCTTGACGGACATGATTAAAGGGAAGCAAGGTCGCTTCCGCGAAAATCTGCTCGGAAAACGTGTGGATTACTCGGCACGAAGTGTTATTGTCGTCGGTCCGGAATTGAAACTCCACCAGTGCGGTCTCCCCAAGAAAATCGCTCTGGAATTGTTCCAACCGTTTATCATCCGGCGGCTAAAAGAACTCGGCCATGCCGACACCATCAAGTCGGCTAAGAAAATGCTGGAACGCAAAGCCGACGAGGTCTGGGATATTCTCGAGGAGGTCATCAAGAACCATCCGGTCCTTTTGAACCGAGCTCCTACTCTTCACCGCATGGGAATTCAAGCGTTCGAACCTACCTTGATCGAAGGGAATGCTATCCGGATTCATCCGTTAGTTTGTAAAGGTTTCAATGCCGACTTTGACGGCGACCAAATGGCGGTTCACCTGCCGCTTTCTATCGAAGCTCAGGTAGAAGCCACGGTGTTGATGATGTCCACCAACAACATCTTCAGCCCCGCCAACAATCATCCGATTATCACACCCAGCCAGGACATCGTGATGGGTTGTTACTATCTCACCGCGGATCCCTGGGAGCCGTTTATCGGCCGCCACTATGATGGCGAGGATGATCCCCAAACCAAAAAAGAGGGATTGCCGGAACACCTTCGCGGATCAGGAATGGTCTTTTCCAGCTCTAAGGAAGTCTTTCTTGCCTATGCCGCCAAGAAGGTCGGTATTCATGCCCGTATCAAGGTACGCTTGCCCATTGACAAGCGGGTTATCAGCGAGGTTAAGGTTGAAAACAAGATCCGCGTCGAAGAAGTCTCCCGAAATTCGAATGGAGCGGGGAACGGCTTGGTGAACACCACCGTGGGCCGGGTGATCTTCAATGATATTTTGAAACCGCAAATGGCTTATTATGATTTGGCCCTTTCCGGAAAATACCTGAGCCGAATTATTGCCGATTGCTACCAGGAATTGGGCAGGCGGGCAACCATTGAACTGCTTGACCGCATGAAGGAAATCGGTTTCCGTGAATCCACCCGCAGTGGTCTGTCCTTCTCCACGGATGATCTGAAGACGCCCGCCAACAAGGAAAAGGTATTGGCGGACACCGAAAAACTGGTCGAAAAGGTCCAGAAGAATTTTGCCCGCGGCATCATTACGGATCACGAACGCTACAACAACGTGATCGATACCTGGACCACGGCTCGTGACGAGATTACCAAGAAGATGATGGAGGATCTTAAACATGACTTCCGTCACGGGGCACCTTATGTGAACCCAATTTTCTTGATGGCAATCTCCGGTGCTCGTGGTGGTGTCGAACAAATTCGCCAGTTGGCCGGTATGCGGGGGTTGATGGCCAAACCGTCGGGCCAAATTATCGAGACCCCGATCAAGGCGAACTTCCGCGAAGGTCTCTCGGTGCTGGAATACTTCAGTTCCACCCACGGGGCTCGAAAAGGTTTGGCGGACACGGCCCTCAAAACAGCGGACTCCGGTTACCTGACCCGAAAACTGGCGGACGTCGCTCAGAACGTGGTGATTACCATGCACGACTGCGGAACCCCTCGTGGGGTTTCCAAAGGCGTTATCTACAAAGGGGACGAAATTGAACGCTCCCTGAGCGAAGCCATTCGCGGTCGGGTGAGCCGCAACACGATTACTACTATCACGGGGGATTTGATCGTCAAAGAAAACGAGATGATCTCCCATGAAATGGCCCGCAAGATCGAAGCACTTGGTGTGGACAAGATCTTGGTTCGGTCGCCGATGACCTGCCAATCTCCTCTTGGTGTCTGCCGCTTGTGCTATGGAATGGATTTGGCCACTGGAACCCTGGTTGAAGAAGGCATGGCGGTAGGAATTATCGCCGCCCAATCCATCGGTGAACCGGGAACTCAGTTGACAATGCGTACCTTCCACATCGGCGGCGTGGGCAACCGAAAGCTGGAGGAACGGGAGCACAAGGCCCGCAAAGGCGGTATCGTCAAGTTGGAAAGAACTACTGTCTTGACCAACGAAAAGAACGAGCAGGTGGCCCTCACTCGAAATGGTACCTTGTTGTTGCTCAGTTCCGAAGGCCGAAAGATTGAAGAGTTCTCGTT
>CAZPPD010000196.1:0-8569 GCA_964588185.1 uncultured Alcaligenaceae bacterium
ACTGTGCTAAGCATCCAAAGGGCAGGTCCGGCAAAATGTTCCCGACACCATTTTCGCCGGAGTGGGGCTCTAAACCCCCGGTCGTTCCAAAGTCTGGATCTCCACGGAGTCCAACTTCATTCCGCCGTAGGTGGTGTTCCCGACATTTACTATTTCGGAGTAAAAATGCTTGAAGGAGCGGAAGTCCCACTCCCCTTCATTGGGGTCCATGAACTCCATGGAGCCGTCTCTCAGAATGTGAGCGGCGACCGCGTGACCGCCCCAGGTGTGGTTGTAGAAGCCGATGAATACATAACCTCGTTTAGCAGTGATTTCGTAGGCCATGGACTTGAAGGTTTGGTTGGTGCGTAGGACCATTCCTCGTTTTCTTACCAGGTGGCCTTTGGTTTTGGCCAGGATATAGTTGACGGCGGCGTCGTGGTTGGTGCGGCGGCTTCCGGGAAGTCTCGCCTGAAGTTGCATCACTTCTTTGATCTTGCTGACCGGTTCCCCGGACTTGGGGAATGTCCGGGAACTGGATGGAGACGACTTTCTCGAGGGGCCAAACCAATCCCAAAAATTATCTCCGAGGGCTCTTTTGATGATCCACCACATGGATATTCCTTGGCAGGCTCCGTCGGAGGATACGGTGGGGAGGTTTGGGGTCAGGCCTTGGGAAAGGGCAGTTGCCCCGGCAAAGGTTTGGGCGACACTTTGATCCACCGGGCCGCTGGCGGTCCAGCGGGAATCCAGGGCTTGTTGGTATAGGTAGTCCATAATTCTCTCTCTTGGTTAGGGGGGGAAACTTGCGGACCGGGACCGCAGTGGGTGTATCCGGGAAAGCAAGTTCTGTTGGGGATAAGATTAGGAGGTAGGAAGAAGTTAACCTTGGCGGCGAAAGTTTAGAATCCAGCGGCTTCCCTGCACGACAAACTGATCCTCATCAATCCAGGTTACCGAGCCCAGCTCTTCGGCTTTGCCATCGGTTACCAAGTGGAGTTTACCTTGACTCAAGCGATAGGTCCCGCTTAGCAACAGGGGGCCTTTGGCTAGCGGGTCGGCGATCAGAACTAACCGCCGCCGGTTATCGATCGAGAGGGTCCAATAGACCTTGGTCCTTTGCGAACCGGTGACCGCTCGCCAGTTTCCTTGCATGGAAAAAGTTTCGCTTTGTGAAATAGGCGAGGTAATTTTCAGGGTGTTTTTCGGGGTGGCCCAAGCGGTTAGCGGCGAGATACATAGGAGGGAAAAAGTCGCCAATCGAAGGAAGGAAGACATTTATTATCTCCGCAAGTAATTGGTTCCTACTAAGAAATGCATATTCTGAGGGATTTCGGTCCAAGAACTGAATTTTTTCTTTTTGTGGCGCTTTGTGTTTGGGCCAATTTTGTGATACATTCCCTTTTCTCCAGTGTTTTAGCTTTGATTTGACCCTCCGAGGAAAAATGCAATGACGAAAACCCTCCTGAAAGTGATTCCTCAATTTGTAGTCCTTCTGGTGCTATTAGGAGTCGGCTTTTCCGTGACTAACTCGGGGCCTGCCGAGGGCCCGACTCTGTTCGCCCAGAAGAAAAAGAAAAGTAAGGACAAAGGAAAGGGAAAAGAAAAGCCGAAAGTTCCACCCAAGAAAAGAGAAATCCCCAAGGATAAAACTCCACCGCTGATGACCATCAAAGGCCACAAGGATTGGATCAATAGCGTCGACGTCAGTGCGGACGGTAAATATGTGGTGACCGCCAGCCGGGACCGCACCGTGAGAATCTGGGATCTGGCTTCGGGAAAAGAGAAAGCGGTCCTCAAAGATCACCCCACGAATGTAAAGAGTGCGGTCATCAGCCCGGACGGCAAGAAGGTTGTCTCCTCGACCGGAAAGTGGGACAAGAAGAAGAAAGTCTGGGAAGGCGAGATCAAGATATGGGATGCAACCTCCGGAAAAGTGGTGTCGGCGATTAAAGGTCATAATAAAACTATCGAAGCGATCGCCTTTACCTCGGACGGCAACAAACTGGCGACGGGGAGCGAAGACACGACAGCAATCCTTTGGGATGTTAAGTCCGGAAAAGCCCTGCACACGTTGAAAGGGCACAAGGGGAAAATCACCAGTCTGGCATTTAATAAAGAAGGCACCAAGCTGGCCACCGGTTCAGAAGACAAGACGGTTAAAATCTGGGATGTAAATTCCGGCAAAGAACTGAAATCCTTGACCGGTCCGGAGCGGGTAATTTCCAGCGTAGCCTTCAGCCCCGACGGGAAAAAGGTAGCCGCCGGCAGTTGGGATGGAACGATCCGCATTTGGGACGAGAACGGTAAGGAGTTGCAAAAGATCGAAGCTCCCGAAGGAATCCTTAGCATCACTATGAGCCCGGATGGGAAGTATCTTGCCGCGGGTGGATGGAATGACACGATTCGCGTGTTTGACGCCAACACGGGAAAAGATTTATTCTACCGCAATGGCCATGCACGCTCGGTAACCAGCGTGGCCTTCAGTCCCGATGGAGAACGGTTGCTAACGGCGGGAATTGACCAGACCGTGAAGGTTTGGGAGGTGAAGAAGTAAGTTACTTTGGAATGATAATGCCCGCCTGATTGGCGGGCATTTCTATGGAAAATTGAAGATTGAGCCTTGATGAAATAATAATACAAGTGTACACTAGTAGTTAGGAGAGAAACCTAATTCAAGAATCTCTCCTGGGATGGCGCGACACCGTAAGACCTTACAAATGGTGAAATTATTTGGTCCAATCTTCAACTGCTAATCCCGGTAACCGATTAAAGTCTAAGATATTTCGGGTAACCAGAGTCAAATTTCGAGAGAGGGCAATTCCAGCAATTCTCAAATCCATTGTCCCAATTCGAATTTTTTGGGTCAAAAAGAAATCGTAGATTTGTTTGGCTTCCTCATCAAACGGAAGCACCTGAGCGGCCGAATAAAGACGTAAGATATCCTGTAGCATCTGATAACCCCGAACTAAGTCCATCGGGGCTTTGGCTCGGGTTAAATAGGTATGACAGCCAAGAATCTGCTCATGAAAACTGATGATTGAAACCGCTAAATCGGCCTCGGGGGTCAATTTAATATGAGACAAAATAGATGCAAATTCGGGTTCCGATTGGCGTTGCAGTATACTGAGGTGGTCGGTATCTAACAGATACTTCACTTGGATTCCCCATTTTCCCCATTTGCGTCTGCTTCACGAATCGCTTTGCCATAAGAAACTACTTCATTAAAAGCCGGTTGATCTTTGAAAGAACCAATCATCTGGTAAAGCCAACCTGGGGTATGGGCGGGTAAAGTGGCTTTCTGTTGCAATTCTTGCACAGCTTTTTCAAGTGCTGCAACACGTTTTTCAAGGAGTGTGTCTGTAGACATTATCTAATCCAAATTCTTTCTTAACCGAGATTGATTTCCTTATATTGTAACCAAAAACCGCTGCCAAAACACCTTCCTCCAAAGTATTCCTTGAGTTTGAATTCAGGATGGTTGTTTGTTTCACCTTTACTTTCAAATTTACTTTAGATTCCATGGTCATTGAGAAAACCTTAGTTCGAAACAATCACAATCTCTGCTATGCCGAGGGCCCCAAGAATGGCCCGCCTTTGTTCTTGTTACACGGAGTGACTCGAGCCTGGCGGGATTGGTCGGTGCTTCTGCCGGCATTGTCGCACCGATTTCAGGTTTTTGCTGTGGATTTTCGCGGCCATGGAAATTCCCAGCAGGCGGCCAATTCCTACCGGGTGATTGACTACGTTGAGGATGCCAAGTTTGATATCAAAAAACTTGCCGATTCCGCACCAATGGTTTTTGGCCATTCTTTAGGTGCTATGGTGGCGCTGGCTGTGGCGGCAGACCCATCGTTACAAGTGCGCGGTGCCATACTTGAAGATCCGCCCTTTGCTACCATGGGAAGCCGCATTCAGGAGACTTCCTTTCACAGCTTGTTTGTGGGGATGCAATCCTTGGTTGGCCAAAATAAATCGGTGGCTGAAATCGCCAAGGGCCTTGGGGATCTGATCATCACCAATCCCAAATCCGGCCAATCGCAACGATTGGGAGACTTGCGCGACCCAACTTCTCTGCGGTTTAGTGCGGCTTGTTTAAGCCGGTTGGACCCTCAGGTATTCACTCCCATAGTCACAGGCCAATGGTTGGTGGACTACGATTTTGAGAGTTATTTACCTGATGTTAAAGCTCCCTTGATGTTGCTGCAAGCGGACCTCTTGGCCGGGGGGATGCTAACTGCCGAGGATGCCACTCGGATTGAAACAGTGGTTCCCGATTGCTGCCGGATTTACTACCCTGGACAGGGGCATTTGTTACATTGGATGATTACTGGAGAAATCCAGCGGGTGACTTGCGGCTTTCTGGAGTCTTTGTGAGAAAACAAAATCAAACCTACCAACTAGCTCGATTCATGTCGCACTTTTAATGAACTTTTTCTCTCTCCTTGTGTCCTTCCAACAATATTTCCCATTACTCAAACTTTTTTGGAGGACCAATGGTAAAAGAAGTCTTTGTGCGCAAAAAACCTCATGTAAACGTCGGCACTATCGGTCATATCGACCATGGTAAGACGACCTTGGCGGCCGCAATAAGTGCGCGTCAGGCCTATCGCTGGGGCGGGCAAGGAACTCCCTATGAGGGAATTGCCCGCGGCGGTGAAGTCCGGGGCGGAGGAAAGATCATTACGATTATTTCCGCCCACCTGGAATACGAAACTGCCAACCGGCACTACGCGCACATCGACTGTCCGGGCCATGCTGACTACATCAAGAACATGATCACCGGTGCTGCTCAGATGGACGGGGCCATTTTGGTGATTGCCGCGGATGATGGCCCGATGCCGCAAACGCAGGAGCACATCTTGCTCGCCCGCCAAGTCGGGGTTCCCAAGATTGTCGTGTTCCTCAACAAAGTGGACCTTGTCCAGGATGCGGAGTTTTTGGATTTGGTGGAACTGGAAGTCAGGGATCTGCTTACCAAGTATGATTTCCCCGGCGATGAGGTCCCCATCATTCGCGGCAATGCCCTGGCTGCATTGCAATCCGACGGTAAGGATAATGCCGCTTGCCAATGCATTGATGAGCTGATGGATGCTTTGGATGAGTATCTAGAAATTCCCGATCGTCCGGATGATCTGCCTTTCTTGATGTCGGTAGAAGGAGTCCACAGCATCCAAGGCCGGGGTACCGTAGCCACCGGCTTGGTAGAACGCGGGACCATTCGGCCCGGGGACAAAGTAGAAATCCTCGGGCTGACTAAGGAAACCCGCAAGACCAAGGTTTCCAGCGTGGAATCGTTCCGCAAGATTCTGGACAAAGCCGTTCCCGGCGATAATGTCGGGCTTTTGCTCCAGGGTGTGAAGCATGATGAGGTGAACCGGGGGCAGGTTATAGCTGCCCCGGGGTCCATGGAAACGCATACCACCTTTGAGGCGAGCCTTTACGTCCTGAAGAAGGAAGAAGGCGGGCGACATACTCCCTTCTTTACGGGATATCAGCCGCAATTCTTTTTCCGCACGACCGACGTCACCGGAAAAATTGCCTTGCCGGACGATGTGGAAATGTGCTTGCCCGGTGATTTGCTCCCGGTAAGCATAATCCAACTCCGCGATGACATCCCGGTGGCACTCGATGAAGGCCAACGCTTTGCTGTCCGCGAAGGCGGGAAGACTGTTGGGTCCGGAGTTGTCACTCGGGTTTTGAAGTAGAGTTTGGGGGAAGGGAAGTTAATTTTCCTTTTCCCCTTTGTTTACGTTAGATAGCAAATCTACTCACTCTTCGGCGATTCGTCTTCTGAGGTCAAACCGGGAATCTTCAATAGGTCCACGGTATTCTAACTTATGGAGATCTGATCCGCGACGTAGGAGGCGGGTACAAACCATCCATTCGACCTGTTGTTCGGAGAGTTGGTGGGGTGTTGAAATATTCCGCCAACTTTTGCACCCACCGCAAATACCTACTTGCGTTCCCGCGGAGAATCCGGCAAGCTGAAGGTCTTGAATCATCTATGCACGTAAGGTGGACATCGCAAAGCTCCTTGTCCAAGAGTAAGAAAGAAACAGCCATTTTGGATAAGGATTACTCACTACGTTGCAGATGTGTATTGAAGAGAAGAGACCAGCTTTGCTGCCGCGATGAGCGGCTTACTTGAACGGGTTCTTGATTTTATTTGGAGTTTCCAGGATGAAGACAGCAGTTGGCAGCTTGCTTATTTGTAATGGCCGGCTTGTGGATGGGACGGGGAAGCCGGCAATTCCGGATGGGGCTGTTTTGATCCGCGATGGGCGAATCCAATTTGCCGGCAGCCGGGCGGACTTACCCGGCGAAGTGGACCCTCAGGAGGCCCAGATTGATGCTCGGGGCGGAACCATTCTTCCGGGATTGGTGGAAGCCCATTTTCATCCCACCTACTTCAATGTGGCGGCGTTGGAAGACCTCGATATCAAATATCCCGTTGAGTACGTCACTCTGTTGGCTTCGGTGAATGCCCGCCTCGTTCTGGATTGCGGGTACACGGCCGCAAGAAGCGGAGGCAGCCTTTTTAATATTGATGTTTGGTTGAAGAAAGCCATCGAAAATGATCTGGTTCTAGGACCTCGCCTTGCCGCTAGCGGCCGGGAGATTTGTGGGGTTGGCGGATTGATGGACTGGAATCCCGATTTTCGCAAGATCGGTATGGAAGGATTGGTCTTGCTCATAAATGGTCCGGATGAAGCCCGTTCCGCGGTTCGGAAACTCGTCAAGGACGGGGTCGAATGGGTCAAGACTTATCCGACCGGAGATGCGGCGGCTCCGGATATCAATGATCACCATACCTTGTGCATGACTTTCGAGGAAATGCATGCCGTGGTTTCCACTGCCCACAATCACAAGCTGAAAGTTACCGGGCATTGCCGGGCCACCGAGGGAATAAAGAACGCCCTTCGAGCCGGTTATGACACTTTGGAACATGGAACCTTCATGGATGACGAGGCATTGGATTTGTTGCTGGAGCGAGACGTACCGGTTGTACCGGCTCTTTATTTTGAGTTGGCCAGCGTGGAGCGAGGCCCGGAGTTGAAAATGCCGCAGAAGGTTATTGACGGCCACAAGGAAACCTTGGAAGGCGGAGTCGAGAGTGCTTTGAAGATTCTTCGGGCCGGTGGACGGATAGGGCTGGGTGGAGATTATGGCTTCGCTTGGAATCCCCATGGCGATTACGCAAAAGAATTAACTTTCTTTGTAAACTATGTTGGTTTTTCCGTATTGGAAACCTTAAAATGTGCTACGAAAACCGGAGCAGAAATTCTTGGTTGGGATCATGAAATCGGCACTTTGGAACAGGGCAAGCTGGGGGATGTTCTGGTTGTGGACGGAAATGTTTTGGAGGATATTTCCTTGTTAGAAGACCGCTCTCGATTCATTGCCGTGGTTCAGGGCGGAGTTGTAAAATCGGGACAGGTAACGGAACCGGCACCTTTGGGGAAAGCCGACATGGTCTCCCAGCTGGTTTAGGGTTTTAGCGGGGCTGCCAGCCTGACTAATTCAATATCCCCAAAGCTTCTCTCCGCTCCGTTGCCTTGGAAACCTCCCGGGAGGCAATGTAACTATCACATTTAATGACACGTCCCCATCCTACTTGGCTGCTGCCAGACTCATTAAGGGATGGGAGACTCTACTTGGACGGGCCGGGTGACCCGTCCTACAAAAAGCCATTGCACTTCATAAAAACGGGGATTCCCATGTCCGATTTTAATCCTTCCGTGTTTTTCCAGGAAATTGTCGATTTGGGAATATTGACTGAAGAACAAGTCCAAGAAATCAAAAGCACCACGCAATCGCTGGATGATTTTGCCTTCGGCATGCGCGTTCGGGAATGGTTGACAGACTTTCAAATCAAGCAAATCCAAGCAGGTGAGGCCAAGCAATTGGTATTTGGTTCCTACTTATTGATCGACCATATTGATCGGGGCGGTATGGGAGATGTGTTTAAAGCCAAGGATACGTTTCTCAAGCGAATGGCTGCTTTGAAATTAATCCGGCAAGATCGGCTGATCGATGAAGACGGGCAAATGCGGTTTATGCGCGAAGCGCAACTCGCCGCCAGTTTAACTCACCCGAGGATTGTCAGCGTTTATGGTGCTTGGAAAAAAGGCGATCAATTGTACTACACCATGGAGTTTGTCGAAGGAAGAACACTTTCCGAATTGGTGGCGGAAGGAGGTACATTGGATGTTTCCGACGCCTGCCTTTACCTCAGCCAGGCTTGCGAGGGATTACAATATGCCTACGAAAAAGGAATCGTCCATCGGGATATCAAACCTTCCAATCTGATAATTACCAACCAGAATAATGAGTTGAAGATCCTGGATTTCGGCTTGGCATTTGTCCCTGTTCAGAAGGAATCGCCCCATCAACCAATCACTCAACCGCAAATGGGAATGGGGACCGTGGATTACATGGCACCCGAACAAGCCATGGATGCCCACAGGGTTGATATTCGGGCGGATATATATGGGCTAGGTTGCACGATTTATTACTTGCTTTCGATAAAACCGCATTTCATCGGTACGTCGATAAGTGAATAGCTATTGAAACACCTAAATGAATA
>CAZPPD010000197.1:0-3505 GCA_964588185.1 uncultured Alcaligenaceae bacterium
AATCCCATGGCGGCAATGTTATCCGCTTGTATGATGTTGGATCATTTGCATCTGGAGAAATGTTCGCAGAAATTGCATGACGCCGTTGCGACTGTTCTAAAAGCCGGGAATTGTTTAACCCCGGATCTTGGCGGGAAAGCCGGGACCAGGGAAGTGACGCAGGCTGTATTGGATGCCATCGGGTCCTGACCTTTTCTTGCGTAACTAGCCCAAGAATTTTTGAAGCTCGAGAAGGATCTTCCAGGTGCCCAAACCGGCAGCAATGAGAACCACCAGCACACCGAGTAAGTTGCCGGCCAAGGTATTCTTGTAGGATCCCATTAAATCACTTCGGTTGACCACCACTAATAAGAAAATCGCGATGGCCGGAAGTAATAACCCATTTGCCACTTGGGCTACGAGGATGGTTTGGGCCGGGCTGTTTCCAAAAAGAATGGCGAATAGCACACCGAAAAGTAGGATGATCATCCAGACAATGCGGCATCGCCAAGAAGTCAAATCCCGCTCCCAGCCGAGAATGCCGGAGACGGCGTAGGCAGCAGCCAATGGCGCAGTAATGGAGCTGGTCAAGCCGGCGGCGAACAAACCCAAGGCAAAAGCGATGCGGGAAAAGTCCGGGCCCAAGGTCGGTTCCAGTTGAACGGCGATTTTCAGCAGGTCAAATGATTCACCGCTTCCAAAAAAGGCGACCGATGCAGTTATGGCGATCGCAACGGTAATGATCCCGCCCACCGCGATCGACAACGAAGTATCCCACCGGGATTCTGGCAATGCGTTCTCAACCGGGAAGTCCGCAGGCCACTTTTCGCGGACCGAATCGGAATGGAGAAACAGATTGTAAGGCACTACCGTAGTACCAATCAGGCCGAGGATTGCCGTCAAGGATTCGGTTGGGATGGAAGGGATCAATAGTCCTCGCAAAATTTGTCCCCAAGGGGGATTGGCTAAGATTGCCGTGAGGAGGAAAACCAGACTCATCAGGGCAACCAAGCCAATAAGGATGCGCTCAATCCACCGGTAGCTGCCATGAAACAGAATTCCAAAGGCCAGGGCTCCCAATACCAGGGGCCACCATTTGAAGTCTGTGGCAAATAAGCTGTCCAAACCAACCGCTGCACCGGTTAGATTTCCTGTTTGGTAAGCGGCATTCCCGAAACCAATTGCCAGCAGCACAAAAAGGCATACCAACCAACGGAAGGATGAATGTTGGAATGTTTCCCGAATGGCTTGTCCCAAACCTCGACGGCCCACCAAACCCAGCCGAGCGGACATTTCCTGGAGGATAACCGCAGTAATCACGGCAAACACCACCACCCAAAGTAAGGCAAAGCCGAAATCCGCTCCGGATTTGCTAGCCGTGGTAACCGTTCCCGGACCAATGAAAGCCGCAGTTACAATCAGGCCTGGGCCAAGCCGGCGAAGAGATCTGCTGGTTGGGATCTTCATGGGAAATGCCTTGCAGACTTCTTTTAGGCTGCCTTCCTTTTTCTACTCGCCGGTTGATGTTTCCAACGGTTATGAACCCAAAAGTATTGTTGCGGAGCCTGGCGAATCAGACGTTCCAATGCCTCGGTATATCGTTTGGTGATCGCCTCCAAGGCATCCGGGCGGCCGGCAAACTCTTCCGGGAAGATCAGGTCTTCAAACGCCACTTCGTATTTCAAAGGCTCAGCGAATTTCCGGGCTACACTCACACAGATCGGAACTTGGTATTGCAGGGTCATCAGGGCGATGGCTTTGTGGGTGGATGCCGGGCGATTGAAGAAGTCGACAAAGAGGCCCCGTTTGCCGGCATCTTGGTCGCCCAAAGTTGCCAAGGTTCCACCGGAGGCCAAGACCTGGTTGATCCGGTCGAAATCGCCTTTCTTGGCCAGGATTGTTTGTCCGGTCTTTTGCCGGAATTTCTTCAGCCACTTCTCCAGAAAGGGATTGTCCAAGACGCGAGCGATGGCATAGGTTTTGAATCCACACAAACCCAAGGCGTATCCTGCTAACTCCCAGTTGCCAAAATGGCCGGTCACGACGAGCAAGGGCCGTTCACTGAGCAGCCCTTCCACCATCGGCTTTGGGTTGGTCATAAAGATGTGGTTTTTATGATTGTGGAGATGAAGCTTGCGGGGAATGAGAACGATCTCGATGAGCATTATGCAAAAGTGCCTGTACACCTCACGGACCATTTGATCCAATTCTTCTTCCGAATATTTACCCGGGTAAGCCTTACGAAGGTTCTCCATGGCGACCAGCCGATGGCGTTTGTCTACCTTGTAAACCAACCAACTGAGTGCTGCACCGATGCCTTGGGCCGCTTCCCACGAGAGCATTTGCAAGATACAAGTTCCAAAGCGGATTACCGCGTAGACAACGTAATCGAGAAAGACGGATCGGTTCTTTCTGGACATGAGGGGTCACTCCTTTGACCTGTTCTAGAGCAGTATCCAAGTTGGTGTGGCGGCAAAGGGGACATTCTGCCGGAACGGCCCTTTGGGTGCTTAGCATAAAATGGTCTTACCCTTTTCCGCCACACGTCCTGGAGTAGTGCTGCTTATTTCAATGGTAGCTCCACAACTTTGCCTTCGGCGGTTGATTTGTAGATCGCCAAGATTACTTCAACTGCACGGCGGCCTTCGGCACCATCCACCAAGGGCTCTCCATTTTCCTGGATCGCCTTAACAAAGTCGGTTAACTGCCGGGCATGGCCGACGTGGGAAATCGCCGCCGGGTCGCTTGCTCCGCCGGACGCTCCGACTTTCTTGGCAAACTGATCTTTAATTTGCTTATCATCGGGAATTTCGGGGGTTATTTCCCACTGGAGAATATCATCTTGTTCGATGACCACTGTCCCTTTGTCCCCGTGAACTCCGATGGTTTTCGGCAAACCGGGGTGGATGCTGGTAGTGGCTTCGATTACTCCCAGGGCCCCGTTGGCGAAGCGGAGACAGGCAACCGCCGTATCTTCGACTTCAATCCGCTCATGAGCCAAGGTCGCAGTGAAGCCGCAGATATGAGTTGGTGTACCCATCATCCACAGCAGCAAATCCACATTATGAATGGCTTGGTTCATCAGGGCTCCGCCGCCATCCAAGGCTTTGGTACCTTTCCAGCCGCCTTCGTCATAGTAAGATTGCGGCCGCCACCATTTGCAAGTGGTTTCCCCCAAGGTGAGTCGTCCAAAACGGCCGCTCTCGACCGCCTTTTTCAGAGTCATGTTGGCATCGCCAAACCGCGAGGGAAAGATAGTGCAAAGCTTTACGTCATGCTTTTGGCAAGCTTGGATAATGGTGTCGCACCGTTCCAGGGTTATCTCCAGGGGTTTTTCTACGACCACATGCTTGCCGGCTTGGGCTGCGGCGACGGATGGTTCCATGTGAGCGCCGCTGGGGGTCGTCACTATGACAATATGGATATCATCGCGGGCAAGTACCTTGTCCAAGCTTTCATAACAGTCCACCTGCAAGTTCATGGAGTCGGCTAATTTCTTGGCGTTCTCCTCTTTGCGGCTGATCAA
>CAZPPD010000197.1:3515-8555 GCA_964588185.1 uncultured Alcaligenaceae bacterium
CACGTCCCCCAGGGCCAGGGCGTGAAACCTGGCGATCATCCCACAACCGACAATGGCACAACCCAGCATGTTATTCTCTCCTTAGGTGAAGTCTTCGTTTGTTGTTCGATGAATCGGATCCTTTTGAATGTTGGATTTTTCCGGGACACGAGAAAGCTACCAATATCAACAACCCCCCACTTGATTTTGGATTCCTGAGAACCTTGTAGGTGCCCTGCTCTCCCCTGCTAATCTGAATCGTCCGCGTTTTGCCTGAAAGCTAAGTCCAAAGCTAAGTACCTTGAGAATCTTGGCGAGCATGCTTCAGACCATTGGGCGGATTACAAATCCAAATCCAGTGGGCTACCCGTTTAGATGGTTACCTATGATCTCTGCAACATCTTTGCTGCTCGCCAAAGATACTCCAAGCCGCTGAGGGCAGTTGCCAGAACCATGGCAAAAATCAAAACATTGCGGCAAAGCATAAGTGCTGCAAACCAATTTTCCTCGCGATAATTTGGTTCCAAGGCAAGTAACAGGAAGATAGCAAACAAAGCCGCACACTGCAAAACCATCTTGGCTTTCCCTAACCAGGCCGCGCCAAATTCGGCCCCGCTGGTTTCCAGATAACTTCGCAAGGTAGTTATAATCAGCTCCCGGCACACTACCAGGCAAACAATCCAGGCTTGCATGCCCGTGTCTTCCGGCCGGGCTAACAAGAAGATAAATGCCCCGCCAACCAGGACTTTATCTACAAGCGGATCAATAATTCTTCCGAAAGAACTGGTTTGGTTTAACCAGCGGGCAACAATGCCATCCAGCCAATCGGTAACACAGGCCAGCGCGAACAAAACGATGGCAGCAATCCACCAGGCCAAGTGAATGAAAACAAACAATATGATAGACATGCCCAAGCGGGACAAGGTCAATAAATTGGGGACGGTAAAGAGATTGGGCTTGGGGGGTGTTTCTACAGCCATGAAACTACCTCACCGGACCAATGTTTCTGGCTATGAGATCGTATCCATCCGCAGCGGTGATTTTGACTTGGGTGATGTCACCGCTGTCCAACGCTTTTCCTTTGACGCGGACCAGGCAATCAATATCCGGGGCATCGGCTTGGCTGCGGGCTTGATAATGATTGGGTATTTCCGGGTCCTGGCCGTCAATAATCACTTCGATGGTTTTTCCTACCTGTTGATTACTCCAATCCAGGGCTACGGTTTGCTGAGCTTCCATCAGGCGGTTGCGGCGTTCTTGTTTGATCTCTTCGGGAAGATGACCGTCTAATTTGGTAGCGGGAGTTCCGGGTTCAAAGGAGTAAGGAAAGACGCCGCAGCGTTCAAATTTAGTTTCCCGGACAAAGTCCACTAATTCGGCAAATTCAGCCTCGGTTTCTCCCGGGAAGCCGACAATGAAAGTTGTTCGCAGGATTAAGTCAGGAATACGTTGCCGCAGATTGGCCAGGAGTTCTTGTGTCTGTTCCCGATTTACCCGTCTTTGCATGCGTTTCAAAACGCGGGAGTTGATGTGTTGCAGGGGCATGTCCAGGTAGGGGATAATCTTCTTTGCCGACGCCAAGGTTTCCAGTAAATCATCCGTGAAATAGATGGGGTAGGCATAAAGAATGCGAATCCACTCCAGCCCTTCGACTTTGTCCAGCTGGCGCAGCAATTCCGCCAGTCTTACTTCCCCGTACAGGTCCAGACCATAATAGGTGGTATCCTGGGCCACAATGATCAGCTCTCGAACACCGTCGTTCACCAGTTCCTTGGCTTCTCGGAGGACCTCCTCAATGGGTTTGGTGATGTGTTTGCCGCGCATTCCCGGGATGGCGCAGAACGTACAGAGGCGGTCGCAACCTTCGGATATTTTCAAGTAGGCGTAATGCTTGGGGGTGATGCGCAAACGGGCGGTATCCTCGAGAGCCCGGATGGGGGCCGGGCGAAATAAGGTCCGTTGCTCCTGTTGTTGGATTACGGATCGATTCACTACCTGGGTGATTTCCTCGCGGCCGAACACGCCGACGATCTGATCGACATCGGGAACTTCGGCCAGTAATTCCTCGCGTTTACGTTCGGCCAGGCAACCGGCGACAACCACGGAGCCTATGCGGCCTTCCTTCTTTAGCTCCAACATCTCGCGAATCACCGAAAGCGATTCATCCCGGGCGGGTTCAATGAAGCCGCAAGTGTTCACCACCACTACTTCCGCTCCATCGGCTTCGGGGACTAAAACGTAGCCCTCTTGGGCCAGCTTCCCCAGCATGCGTTCCGAATCAACCAGGTTCTTGGGGCAACCGAGACTGACGAAGGCGTAACAGCCGGGCGAATAGTTAAGCTCAGGGTCCTTGTTCGGGGCGGGGATGCGTTGATCAGTAATAGGAAGTTGTTTCATGAGTCGCTTTCATCCTTCGATTGATCCGATGGGGCTGCAATTTTAACTGGCTCGATGGATCCGATGAGGAGAATGGAAATTTCTCGTTCGCGTTCTTTAGTATCTTCATTGTCTTCACTCATCCACGTAAAGACATGGGCTGTGGAGCGTCCAATCGCGACCATCTCAGGATGGCGGATCTCAAACGTCTCTCCCCTGGTCATTTTGATGCGGAGCGGACGAAATGGCTCGGCTCCCAGATAGTTTGCGAGTCTGTGGAAGGTCATCATTTGGAGGTTTCCCTTCGATAAAATCTCTGGATTCGCCTACACCATGTCCGACAAAGATCATTTCCGGGAGGCGGATCTCAAAATGCTTCCCACTTGCCATATTGATGCGAAATGGGCGAAAAGGTTCAGAAGTCAGGTATTTTACTATTTGATGGGCCCAAATCATCGCTTCAAATTCCCATCGTTTTAATCTAAAGATTCAAACTTTGAAAGCTACCAAGACTCCAGCCACATTTCAACTTGAGCATCACTCGGCATTCGCCAATCTCCCCTTGGAGAAAGAGTGATGGACCCGACTTTGGGGCCGTCCGGAAGGCAGGACCGCTTGAATTGGTTTTTAAAGAACCGCTGGATAAATTCACGCAGCCATTTGCTTATTTCTTTGCTGGTATAGGTCTGGTCAAACTCAGCCTGCTCGGCCAAAAACAAAATCTTCTCCGGGGAAAAACCAAAGCGTAAGAAGTTAAACAAAAAGAAGTCATGCAATTCATAAGGTCCGATCACGGCTTCAGTGGATTGGCCGATGTCGCCTTCGGCAGTAGGGGGAAGTAGCTCCGGGGATATCTTGGTATCCACCACGTCCAGTAAAACTTCCCGCGTTTTTCCGGAGAACTCGTTCTCCGCTGCCCATCGGACCAGGAATTTCACCAGAGTTTTGGGGATACTGATGTTGGGATTGTACATGCTCATGTGGTCCCCGTTGTAGGTTGTCCAACCCAGGGCCAGCTCCGACAGATCTCCCGTGCCGATGACAAAACCAGCATTCATTAGGATATTCGTTCGCATTCGGGCCTGGACATTCTCGAACACCAGGTCCTGTCTTTTCTTGGGAGGTACCTGGCTGAGTTTTTCGGAAAAGGCTTCCAAAGACAAATCGGCCAAATCGATTCCGAACGGTTTGTGGTCCAAGGCCCGCATCTCATCCAAGCACAAGGAGCGAATATCAACCTCTGAGGCGGAAACTCCCATCTCGTTCATGAGGGCAAGGGCATTCTCCCGGGTTCTTTTGCTGGTGCCGAAGCCGGGCATGGTAAAGCCCTTGATTTTCTCGCGTGGTGAATTGATTAGGTCAAAGGTTTTACAAGTCACCACCAAGGCCAACGTGGAGTCCAATCCTCCGGAAATGCCAATGGAAACCGGATGTTTGCCAACATGTTCCAAACGCCTCGCTAACCCGGCAGTCTGCGTGTGAAATATTTCCCCACAACGTTCATCCAGTTGTTCTCGTCCTCGAGGGACAAATGGGTAAGCATCCACCCACCGGCGTAATGGGGAGATTTTCTTCTCCGGAATTTTTAGTTCGAAAGGAATGTGTTTGAATTCCCTGGGAAACAAATCGGTTTTTCGCCCGGCGGTGAAAGAATTCAGCCGCAAACGCTCATTCTGCAATTTCTCCAGATCGATATCCGCCGGCAATATTTGCGGTTGGCGTTGGAAACGTTTGGATTCAGCCAGCAAAGAAGCATTTTCGGTGATCAAACAATGCCCGCCAAAGACGAGATCTGTGGTTGATTCCAGCACCCCACAGGAAACATAAATATAGGCGGCAACACAACGCCCCGATTGGTTCTGGACCAGTTGGCGGCGGTATTGCATCTTGCCTATCATTTCGTTGCTGGCGGTGGGGTTGATCAGCACGGACGCCCCGGCAAGGGCTTGGTAACTACTGGGAGGAATGGGTACCCACAAATCCTCGCAGATTTCGATGCCGATCACCAACCCGGAGACATTGGTTGCTGAAAATAGATACCCCGTCCCCAGAGGAATACCCTTACCGAACAAGTGAATGGTCCGATGTTGGATATTGGTAGCCGGCGAAAACCAGCGCAGCTCATAAAATTCGTTGTAATTGGGGATGTTTTGCTTTGGGATGATTCCCAGGAGGTTTCCCCGCTGAAAAATTGCCGCGCAATTGAGCAGTTCGTCCTCAAAAACCAGAGGAAGACCAACAACAGCAATTCCGGAATATATTTCCTTCCCTTCCTGAAGGAGTTCTTGTAAAGCTTCCAGGGCTCCCCGTTGGAGAGTACTCTGGTGAAACAGATCGGCGCAAGTGTAACCTGTAAGAGATAGTTCCGGGAAAGCCAGAATAGAAATGCCGTCTTCTTCCGCCTGAGCCATCAATTCCAAGATTTTTTCTTTGTTCTTCCGGCAATTTCCTAATTGCAGTAGTGGGACTGCGGCAGCAACTCTCAGAAAGCCGTGTTTAATCAAGGGAAGCTCCGAACCGGGACAATCAACCATCATTCCAATTACCTCTTATTCTAGCCATTGGACCCGATGAAATCTCGGTCTTCTCGGAGTGTCCTTCGATTTGGGTGCTTCTTTCCTTGTTTACATTAATATAATTTTGTACACTATATGATAGATAGGTAGATTTTTTGCACCTTATTTC
>CAZPPD010000198.1:0-8541 GCA_964588185.1 uncultured Alcaligenaceae bacterium
CTTTCGCGCACGGTTAGTCGCCAGCCGGAAGGGAACCCCAAAACCAACCAGAATTTCACCGATGCCAAGATACGCTTTCAATTGTCACTGGCTCCTGCGAAATCCGTTTCTCCGAGGAAGACCATAAACTTTGACTTGGAAACCGAAAACGTCCAGGAGAAAATCTCCATGCTCTCCAAGCGAGTCGAGGAGATCCAAGGTTCCATCGTGAGCGGCCCAGTTCTCACGCAAAGCGCCGACGGCAAAGTGACTGCACAGGTGACTTACCAGGTACCTCTTTCCTCGGCTTCCGGTTTGGTTGACACCATCAAGCTCATGGGTCAAATTCGCAGGCAAGAGGTAAATGAGAATATGCAAGCTCCGGCGGGCAAATTAGGTTTAGCCCACATTCAGGTTTCCTTATCCACAGGCGAACTGTTGGTCCCGAAAGATCAAAGCTTGTGGTCGCAAGTGCGCCGGGGGCTGTCGATCAGTTTCCGAGGGTTGTTGATGAGTGTGACCTTCCTGATCATTGCGGTGTTGTTCCTACTGCCCTGGTTGATCATTATCTATCTGGCAATTTGGATTTTGCGGAAGATTTGGGGTAGTGACAAGGTGGCTGCCGTGAGTCCTTCAGTCGGTGAGGAAAAGCAGTCGAGTTGATTCCTTAGCGGAAAGCGGGCTAGTTGAAAGCGATGCTTGCCTTGAGGTAAGCATCGCTTCAGCTTTTCTTGGCTTTCAATCAATCGGAAGTTAAGCCCGGAATCCCGGAGTTCCTTCCAAGACATCCGTGCCACCCTCGCCAAAGACACTATCATTGGAGTCGAGCAGAGATAGTAGATTCGTTCCCAAGCCGCCGCGTAGTTCATCCGGTCCTTGACCACTGTTTAAGGTGTCATCTCCATCTCCTCCGAAAAGGAACGTGATGGCATCAGCTCGGGTGGGATCGAAATTAGCTTCGGTAATGAGGTCGTTGCCTTGGCCGCCCATGGTGGTGTCTCCGGTTTTGAACAGTACCGTATCATCTCCTTCTTCCATGTCGATGAAAGAGGGACCACCATTCAGGTTGGTTGAGAAAATATCATTTCCAGGACCGCCAAGGACTGTGACGGTAGCATTGTTATAGCCATACATGGCATCATCTCCGGGACCGCCATCCAGGAAATCAAAGCTGGCCGGTGCATCTTGGCTGTTGGCAAGATCGAAGCTGGCATCGAAATCTGTGGTTCCCTCACCATAGCCGTACTTACCGAATGAGTTATAGATCGACTTGGTTACATCCGTCACTCCCGCCACCTCATTGAACTCATCGAGCTGATTTGCCAGGAGAGTCATGTCATCCATGTCGAACAGATTATCCACCTCATTGGGATTGTTGTCGACATCCGGTGAGAAGTCTCGGTTGGCGTTCAGTTGGTCGTTACCGCCGTTGCCGATTAACGTATCACTGCCGTCGCGGCCTATGAGTAAATTATCTTGCTCGTTGCCGATGAGCAGGTCGTCCCCGGAACCACCGACAAGCACATCAATAAATTGATGCTGCTCAGGCACCTCCAATTCGATGGACATGTTCTCATAGCCGCCGAGAAGAACAACTGCCGATTCGAGGTCGATGTTTACGTTTGAGGTTACTTGGGAAAAGTCGAGAGCGACCATATGAGCTTGGCTCTCGACATCCAATACGGTCGTAGTCGTGTTATCCACATTGGAAAATTGGATCAGATTGATGCCGTTATCTGTAGTAACAATGTTGTTTGGCAAGCCGTTATCTGCCTCACCTACACGATAGTGGAGGTAAATGTTTTCGTTGGTGTTGAAGGACATGTTTACGTCCAACACCGTGCCTTGAGATGCAAAGCTGACATTGCGGAGGTTGTCGGCCCCGCCGAAATCGGTAATAGTGGCGGGAGCATCTCCCGCCGGATTCTGGTTGCTGACCACCCGGATTGGTCCGCCGCCGCTGGAGGTCAGAACGACATTGAGAGTTGCTCCGACCTCCGTATCGCTCGTCCAGGTTTGATCGGCATTGTTCGCCGTACCACCTGAATTGTTGGTTAATTCTCCATTGAGTCCCTGAACGACCACCCTGCCGTTTACAATGTCAATAGTCACATCTTCTGGGTTAGCGGTATTGTTATCGATTGTCAGGTTAGTCCCGTCAAAACTAACTCCCCCCTCATCGGTGTTTGTTACGGTAACGGTAAGGCTTTGTCTTTCGTCAAGACCACCTGCATCTGCCACCGTGACATCAACTTCATAAACATTGTTTGTATCCAGGTCTCCCGGCGCTTCGAAGTTCGGCGGATTGATAAAACTTAAAACTCCGGTGTCCTCATCAATAGTGAATATCGCCAGGTCTTCCCCACCCGTCTTACTGTTGGGCAACCCGGCGCCTTCGCTTTCGCCGTCGGGGTCGTCCGATTCCACATTAATAACGAAGGTCTGGTTTTCCTCCACATCCGGGTCATCATCACTGGTGATGGTTGGTGCTTCATTTTCATTGGTAACTGTGACTATCAAATCCTGGACATCTGTCAGTCCCCCCGCATCCGTCACGGTGACTTGGACTTCGTAGATATTGTCGCCATCATCATCCTGAGGTGTCTCAAAATCCGGTGCCGTGATGAATGTCAACAATCCGGTATCCGGGTCTACTTGAAAGAAAGACTCGTCATCTCCTCCGCTCAAGCTGTAGGCTAAGGTTCCACCTTCCGTCTCACCATTGCCGTCGGTGGTTTGGATGTCGATTACCACCGTCTCATTTTCCATAACATCCACGTCGGGAACTGTAGTGATTATGGGAGCTTGATTCTCAACTACGGTAATGGCGATGTCTTGGACGTCGCTCAACTGGCCGGCATCTGTAACGGTTACTTGCACGTCGTAAACATTGTCGCCTCCATCATCCATCGGGTTTGCCGAATCCGGAGGATCGATGAAACTGAGAATCCCCGTGTCGGGATCGATTGTAAAGAGATCTTCGTCCACGCCACCTGTGATTTCATAGGTTAGTCCTGACCCTTCTGTTTCTCCATCGGGGTCAGTGGAATCAACATCAATTGCTTCAATCTGGTTGTCGACAGCGGTAGCTGTTGGATCGCTATTGATAGTAGGAGCTTCATTTTCATTGGTGACGGCTACCATTAAATCCTGGGACCCGGTCATTTGTCCAGAGTCGGTGACAGTAACTTGCACTTCATAAACATTGTCGGTGTCATCGTCGAGAGGGTTTTCAAAGTCCGGTGCTGCAACAAAAGTCAATTCACCCGTATCGGCATCAATATCGAAAAAGGACTCGTCATCCCCGCCGCTAATGGTGTAGGTCAAGCCGTTTCCTTCCGTGTCCCCTTCTTGGTCCGACGATTCCACATCAATGACTGTAGTCTGATTCTCCAAGACATCGACGGCAGCATCGGTGGTGATGGTCGGTGGCTCATCCTCATCCGTTACCGTGATGGTCAAATCTTGGACGCCGGTTAACTGGCCGGAATCAGTCACGGTAACCTGAACGTCGTAAACATTGTCGCCGCCATCGTCGAGAGGCATCTCAAAATCCGGAGCTGCCTGGAAAGTCAACTCTCCCGTATCTTCATCAATGTCGAATAAGGCCTGGTCAGCGCCGCCAGTGATACTGTAGGTCAAACCACCCTCTTCCACATCACCTTCGGGGTCGGTGGAATCAATATCAATAACTGCGGTTTGATTCTCGGGGACATCGACTACGGCATTGGTGGTGATGGTAGGGGCTTCATCTTCATTGCTGACCGTTATCAACAGATCCTGGGAAGCGGTCATTTGTCCGGAGTCGGTGACGGTAACTTGCACTTCGTAAACATTGTCGGTGTTATCATCGAGGGGATTTTCAAAGTCCGGCGCTAATATAAAGGTCAACTCGCCGGTATTGGTATCAATTTCGAAAAGTGCCTCGTCATCCCCGCCGCTAATGGTGTAGGTCAAGCCGTTTCCTTCCGTGTCACCTTCGGGATCGGTGGAATCAATATCAATAACTGCGGTTTGATTCTCGGGGACATCGACTACGGCATTGGTGGTGATGGTAGGGGCTTCATCCTCATCTGTGACCGTGATGGTCAGGTCCTGCGTGTCGGTCAATTGCTCCGAATCCGTCACCGTAACTTGTACTTCGTAGACATTGTCACCCCCGTTGTCGAGGGGCATCTCGAAGTCAGGGGCTGCTTGGAAAGTCAATTCCCCGGTATCCTCATCAATGTCGAACAAGTTTTGGTCGTCTCCACCGCTGATGGTGTAGGTTAAACCGGATCCTTCCGTTTCACCTTCCGGGTCGTTGGATTGCACATCGATTACCAGGGCTATATTCTCGGCCAACATAACATTGGCATTGGAAATTATGGATGGAGCCACTGGATTGCAGCGATCTTCCAGATACTCCAGAAGGGGACGCCATTTTTTGCTGATCAAACGGGTCTTAAAGGTCTGATGCTTTTCCGCCCGGGCGGTTTGGAGAGAGTTCCACATGTTGGTCTCCTGCGGTCCAAAGAAAAAACAGAACTAATTTTTTAGGTACGAATCCTAGAACTTAATTGCCTGGGAGAAATCCATTTCGCCAGTTAGATGTTGTTACCGGTTAGTCGCAACTTTGTTCTCTAAACGTTAATTATTGAGATCCGCAAACGGATAATGGGGAATGGCCATCAACTTAACACAACAAAATTGGGGAACTAATTTTCCCACCCAATGAAAGCGAGTCATTTTTGTCATGGCTGGGTTGCGGCTAAGAAATAAGATTCACAACTTTTATAGTGATTACAACCAAAGAGGAAACACAATTCGGGACTTTCGAGGTTTCAAACTAAGTCCACTCCAATTCTATAAAGTTTCTAATTTCAACGAGAATTTTTCCAATGTTTCTTTCGAGAAGAAAGAAAAAAAATTTGGAGTAATGCCTTACCCACAAATCACGGCGGTAGGGAAGAGCTAGACCCCGTTTTTGCTCCCTCCTACCAACCTCGAAATCGGCTGCTAAAAAAATTAAAATATAAATATACTTGTGGAAAGACGTGGAGGTTCCTTTCCCTGAGGAATTATCATTTTGATTACAGGCATAAATGATACAGCCAGACGTCAACAATCAACAAACGGTATATCGGCTATCAAAAAGAGACGCTCATGAGGTGGTTTACGGTTAACAATCGGTGTTTTTAAGGAAACTCCCCTTCTCACTCCCCCAAATGAAGGTCGGTCTATAATTCGGTCTCGAGTTAGCCCTACCTTTTCAACTCGTCCCTCTTTAGGGACCTTAGAAACGAAAAACCAAGATTTCCTAAAAAGGTCTCCATGAGGCCAACTCAATCCTTTATCATCAATAGTGTTGGAAGTAATTTGGTTTAAGGGGAAACCCGATGCGCTGGCTGAGATTAACATTGGTATGGGTTTGCTGGGGTAGTTTGGCATTTGCTCAACAAGAGACCCAGTCGAAAACCCCCGCAGAGAATCATCCCCTGATTAAATACTTCCAGGATCGGTCTTTAACTGAAGCGGAAGAGAAAGTTCTAAAAACTCACATTCGCAAGCTGGGCTCTAATTCCTTTCGCGAACGTACTCAGGCCACGAAGTATATTTCGCAAGTGGGAACTCCGGCAATCCAGTTTTTGGAAGATTCGCTTAACGAAAAGGATCAGGAAATAGCTCGCCGAGCAGAATTCTGTTTGGCCCTAATCCAACAACAAAATGCCGACATAACTCCAATCCTCGAAGCCGTCACCAAGATTGGCAAGTCTTTTCCCCCGGGGACGAATAAGGTCCTTTTGGAGTATCTCCCATTTGCACCAGAGGAAGAAATCATTTCCAAGGTGCAAAAAGTACTAACTCAAGTTGTAAAGAAGAATGGTCCTGATTCCGTTTTGTTGCAAGCAGTGCATGCCCCTAACCCCATCGTGCGGGCTTCGGCTGGGGTTGCGTTGTCAGTCAATCCGCAACTGCGGCCGATACTATTGAAACTGCTTAACGACCCAGACCCTACAGTACGATTACAAGTCTCCCTGGCTTTGATCGAGCAGAAGGAAAAAAAGGCATTGCCGGTATTGATTGAACTGCTGGAATCCTTGCCGGCCAACAAGTCCTGGCAGGCGGAATATTTACTGTGCCGGTTAGCGGGTGAAACGGCTCCTTCGGTTACCTTTAACGGTGCCAATCAAGGCAAGAAAATCCGCAGTGCTTGGGAAAATTGGCACAAGAAAAACGCTTCGAAATTAGACCAGTATCTGGACAGGCTTTCCAAATCCCCAAAGCTGTTAAATCGCACTCTGATCACGCAAATGTCGCTTCGGGGCGGTACCAATGGGCAAATTCTGGAACTGGGGCCCACCAAGAAGGTCTTGTGGAAAATCGAAAACTTGCGTTATCCGGTGGATGCCCAGGTGGTAGCTCCCAACCGGGTGTTGGTTGCCGAATATTTATCGCACCGGGTCAGCGAGCGGGACTTTAAGGGAAAGGTCGTTTGGCAGACAAAAATCAATCTCCCAATTTGTTGTCAACGTCTTCCTAATGGACATACTTTTATCGGTTCACGGACGATGGTTTTGGAAGTGGACCGCAATGGCAAAGAGGTGTATTCGCGGCAGATTGGCGGAAGTATTCGGGCGGCCCGCAAACTGGTGAACGGCCACATTATTGTGATCGATAATGCCGGGCAGTTAATCGAAATTGATCGGAACGGAAAAAAGGTCAGATCTTTTAACGCCGGGCGGGTCTACAGCTTAGGGGGAACCATTGATGTACTCGCCAACGGCCGGATTCTGATTCCTCACTATCGCACCAACAAGGTTGTGGAGTATACTCCAGACGGAAAGGAAGTTTGGTCCGTTAATGTGACTTACCCAACTTCGGCCATGCGGCTTCCAAATGGCAACACTCTGGTAGTAAGCATGACCAAACAACGGGTCCTTGAGTTTGACCGCAATGGCCGGCAAGTTTGGCAGTATGCCACCAAAGGCCGTCCATGGCGAGCACGCCGGAGATGAGTTCTCAAGGCAGTCAATAGACAAGTCGGGAAATACCCAAGGAATAAAACCATCATGAATGGATTTAGAATAAAATCAATGATTGCAATCCTTTTCGGCCTGCTCTTTTGTTATCCCTGCCGGGGTGATGAGGAGAAATCCACGCCGGAGATGGACGAAAAGATTCTGAGAGAAGCGGAACTGAAAACAGATGATGATTCTCTTCTATCCTTTATCAAGAAGAGAACCCTCAGCGAGGCGGAAAAGATTGAGATCGGTGCCCTGATTCGCAAGTTGGGAGCCGGTTCCTTCCGTCACCGTGAACAGGCCACAGCAAAACTAATCGAAAGAGGCCCCGCAGTCCTTTCTTTGTTGGAGAAAGCCCGCAAAAGTCCTGATTTGGAAATCTCCAGTCGAGCGGATCGCTGTATTGACCAAATAGAAGAGAAAGATGTTTCATCGCAAATCTATGCTGCAACGGTTCGGCTGATTCGAAAGCGACAACCCAAAGGGACACTGCCGGTGTTGCATCGGTTTTTAGCCTTAGCTCAGAACGTGCATGTGATTCAGGAGGTCTAGAAATCGTTGGCTATGCTGGCCAATAACAATCCCGATGCCCAAGAGTACTTGGCCAAGCAGCTCCAGCAAAAAGATCCCATCCTGCGTTCGGGAGCAGCCGAAGCATTGGCAATGGCCAAAGCGGAAAAGCATCTTTCCAGTGTTTACCGCCTGCTGAACGATAAATCCCCATTGGTTAAGCTGCGGGTTGCCATGGCTTTGGTTACTGCCGAAGACCGCAAAACGGTACCCGTACTCATCAATTTACTCCCGGAACTATCACAAGTCCATGCTTGGCAAGCCGAGGATCTCTTGCTGAGAATGGCCACCGGCAATAATCCCCCCCCTGTTTCCTTGGGAAAGAAACCAGCAGATCGGGTGAAGTGCCGGGATGCTTGGCTGGCCTGGTGGAAGGAAAATAAAGAGAAGATTGACTTAAGCAAGATTCGTTCTCGAAAGAAGCTTTTGGGATACACGGTTGTGGTATTGCTGGATGCCGGCAAGGTAATGGAACTTGGCCAGGATAACAAGGTTCGCTGGGAGATCAACAATCTAGGCTTCCCTTTGGACATTCAGTTCCTGAAAGGGGATCGGATTTTGGTTGCCGAATACCATTCCAGTCGGGTGACCGAGCGAAATCTCAAAGGGGATATTCTTTGGCAGAAACGCATCATCGGCCCATTGGCAGCCCAGCGCTTAAAGAATGGAAACACGTTCATCGTTCGGGATGAACAATTGCTGGAGGTAGACCGGACCGGCACCACTGTCTACTCTTACATTCCGCTGAATGCGAAAATTATGAAAGCGGCAAAATTAGGCAACGGCAATATTGTCTGTCTCCAGGATGATGCCAAGGTGGTGGTAATGGACTCCAACAACCGGGTACTCCGCAGTTTCTCGATAGATCTTGGCCGCCGCTTATTTGGCGGACGCATCCACATGTTGCCCAGCGGCCGCGTATTGGTCCCCCACAACGCGGAGAACAAGGTCGCCGAATACGACAAATCCTGCATAGCGGGCTGGGAGG
>CAZPPD010000199.1:0-8495 GCA_964588185.1 uncultured Alcaligenaceae bacterium
CCCGGTTTCTCCCCACCTGAAGCCGCTGCCCAAGAGGCTTGGGAAGAAGCAGGTTTAAAAGGAATAGTCCATGAAACTTGTGTTGGCAGCTTTCTTTACCTAAAATGGGGCAGCAGCTTTGAGGTTTCCGTCTTTCTTATGGAAGTCCATGAAGAATACGAAGATTGGCCCGAATGCTATATCCGGCAACGGCGCTGGCTGCCGGTGGATGTCGCGGCCGAAGAAATAACGGATAGAGCCATGAAGGAAATTGTGCAATCCGTTTTAATTGAAAAGGATTTTGGTCTGGGGAGTAAGTTTCGGTAAAGTATCATCCTCTGCTACCACCACCAAACA
Source organism: uncultured Alcaligenaceae bacterium (assembly GCA_964588185.1). Taxonomy (GTDB): domain Bacteria; phylum Planctomycetota; class Planctomycetia; order Gemmatales; family Gemmataceae; genus CAZPPD01. The sequence continues at coordinate 337 of CAZPPD010000199.1, forward strand.
ATCCTCCGGCTGCAATGTATATCGCTTGTTTTTCTCGGGAATTAATTTCACCCCGTAGTTCTTTTTGGAATCGCCTTCACCCGCTTTGATTTTGACTCCCAAACATACTTCCCCGCGTTTTTGCGCTAACCCCATCAAGTCTGCAAAGTTTACATCGCAAGGAAAGTTCGAAATGTATAATCAAGCTGGTTTGAGATAAAACTCGGACCCATCTTCCGAGAATAGGTCATCATACACCGTTTTTAAATCCTGCTCTTCGCTTACCTGGCCCATCAACATATTCATGAAGCGATTGGAGTCTATCACTTCACTGACGATCTTGATGCTGCCGCTGGGTTTATCGTGCGGGTCAAATTGAAAGGATAACTTGATTTGATTAACTGAAGTTAAGCAGAAATTTTACTCAATCGAATGTTTTTTCCATTGATTCTGCTCATTTAAGGTAACTTTCAGTTTCATTTTCGGCAATCGAAACTCCGTTATCTTCCATTGGTTATCCTTGCGTGTAGCAGAATATTCTACCTTTCCTTTGTAGAGTTTTTCTGCTTCGAACGATATTGCCCCGCCGGCTTTATCGCCCTTTATTTTGCAAGAAAACTCTTTGATGTAATCCGGCTGAATGACAGTGCCATAGCCTTTTTCCTTGCTTTTGCTGATTGCCTCAGCAAGATCCTTTGGTCGTGGAGAATCAGTAATTATTTGCAGATCCGATTCCTTCCTATCCCCTTTAGTTGGTTCCAAGAACATGAATAATAGGGTCAGCGTATGGTTATCAAAATCTTTTAGTTTTGATTCCGAGGTAATATTCTCCAACTGGCTGATTGAACAGGAAGCAGCTTTGGGAATTAGATCTCGAATCTTGTTAGCTATTTCAGTTTCAGTTTCTTTATTTGTTCCTGCAGAACATCCGGAAAGAATCGCGAAAGTAATCTGGAGAAGAAGGCATTTTTGCATGGCAACCTCATACTGAGGAGATAGATTTAGCTTCCCGGTATTATTCCGTTTCTTTGGGAGATTTGCCACCAATTTCAGAAGCAAAATTTGACTCACGTCTGAGAGTGGTTTGCAAGAGGGTGGATGAGGGCTAAAGATTTGAAGATGGGTAGGGCGAGGCCTATAACCTCGCCCGGATGTGGTAAAGCTATTTGTTCTAGGACATATTCATTCCCATCAAGAATTCCGCATTCGATTTTGTGCGGCGAAGGCGGCTGGTCAGCAACTCCATGGCCTCGACTGGATGCATGTCAGCCAAGACGCGGCGGAGACTGCGAACGCGTTCGACTTCATCAGGATGCATCAGCAATTCTTCCTTGCGGGTACCGGAGCGATTTACATCGATAGCAGGCCATACGCGTTTATCCACTAAACGCCGGTCCAAATGCAATTCCATGTTGCCGGTGCCTTTGAATTCTTCGAAGATCACTTCATCCATCCTGCTGCCGGTGTCAATCAATGCCGTTGCCAAAATGGTCATGCTGCCACCCTCTTCGGTACTTCGGGCTGCCCCAAAGAATCGCTTGGGTTTCTGCATGGCATTGGTGTCCAAACCACCAGAGAGCAGCTTTCCACCCGAAGGTGCCTCGGTGTTGTGGGCTCGAGCCAAACGCGTGATCGAATCCAAGAGGATCACTACATCGCGGCCGTATTCCACCATCCGCTTGGCTTTTTCCAGAACTATCTCACTCACATGGATATGCTCTTGCGGCGGCTCATCAAAGGTGCTGGCAACAACTTCCACGTTCGGGCCGGCAACCGTCCGAGCCATGTCGGTTACTTCTTCCGGTCGCTCATCAACCAGGAGAATAATCAAGTGACACTCCGGCTGATTTTTTGCTAAGCTCAGAGCAATTTTCTGGAGCAGAATGGTTTTACCCGCCCTTGGGGGCGAAACAATCAAACCCCGTTGCCCACAGCCGATGGGGGTTACCAAATCGACAACCCGCATGCTGATTTCTTCGGGAGTTGTTTCCAAAAGCAACCGTTTGGTGGGATGGAGAGGTGTTAAGTCCTCGAAGTTCGTTGGAACCACCCCGCGTTCCGGTGTCTCGCCATTAACTTGGTCCACTTGCATCAAGGCAAAGTTTTCCTGGCCTTCGACCGGGAGGCGGATGGGGCCCTCTACAACCAAGCCGGTTCGCAAACTGAGGCGGCGGATTTGGCTGGGAGAAACATAAATGTCCTCCGGGGAGGCCAAATAACTATGGGCCACGCTTCGAAGAAAACCATATCCATCGGGTAATACTTCGAGGGTCCCCGAACCGCGAACGGTTGCGCCCCGTTCAATTTGTTGCCGAACAACTGCCATAATCAGCTGGCCACGAGTCATTCCGGTATGTTCGCTAATCCCTTCTCTTTCCGCCAACGTGAACAACTTCGGCATCGGCAAGCGATAAAGATCGTCCAGCCGGGTTGTCATCGGGAGGGATGCACCGGAGTCTGCCTGCTGTCTTCTGGAAACGCGTCTTCTTGTCGTCGGGGTTGAACCCTCGTCGCTGCGAGCGACGGCCATCTTGAATCCTCCTAAAAAAGGATATGCCTGTACTGAGGATAATTAAAATTCAGCTGACCAGGTAATATTTAGAAAAGTAAGGTGAGAAATCGTTTACCAAAACACTTTCAACCAAACTGTGCTACACAAAAACAACTATCAACAGAATCAAAATTTGAGAAAGGTTTTTTAACCCTTCTTTACTAACGAACTTTAATTCCGGCGAGCCTATGATTCATATTTAGTGCAAAAGAATAAAGTAATATATCCCAGGACCCTAATAAAGGATTTTTGAGATAAAAATCGGAATTTATTCCAATTTGTGATTCTTTAGGCTATGCCCATCATTAAAGAGGGCAAGAGGAGGAAAAAATAAGAGGTCAATACTTCGATTTATTTTCCAAAGGATTGGCGTGGATTCCAATGGAAAGACTACAAAATGTTGAATTACTAGTTGTAGGTTCTTACCAAATTTCTCCTATCATGATCAACCAGAGCAGCGAAGGAAAGCAAATTTTTCCAACTTTCTCATTTTTTTTAATATTTTGCTCGAAATTTCCACGTTATGTCAAAAGTAAAATTACCAACTTCTTTGTCAAAAAAACATACCTTTTGCATTTTAGCAGTTGGATGAGAATCTCGCTACAGCGAAGAGGATGTTTCAATAATTCAATGGACTATTCGTTTCATGGTCAAAATTAAAACCAGCCGGGGATTATCCATTCCTTTGGGAGTCACTGAACTCGCGGAAGGGATAAACTTCGTTTTGCTTTGCCGGCATGGCACAAGTGTTCAATTGATATTATTCCCCTTAGAAGGTTCTGAACCTTTTGCCGAAATCGATCTGGATTCAAGAAAAATCCGAACGGGAGACCACTGGCATGTATTGGTGGAAGGCTTACCCAAAATATTCCGTTACGGTTGGCGGGTTGATGGTCCCAACGATGGCATTAACCGTTTTGACCCTAAGTGGGTGTTATTGGACCCCGCTGCCACAGCCCTTTCGAATGGAGAAACCTGGGGTAAACCGGCCACGGAAATGATGGGGAAGCCGGGACATCCCGGAACCGGGCGGCGCTCCTTGTTCATTCATCGGCCTTATGATTGGCAGGAAGACGTTCCCCTGATTATCCCGCTGGAAGATTCCATCATTTACGAGGTTCACGTCCGGGGATTTACCGTTCATCCCTCCTCAATGGTTGCTCATCCGGGAACCTTTCTGGGGCTCGTGGAAAAGATTCCTTATTTGAAGGACCTCGGGATAACCGCCGTTGAACTGTTGCCGGTCCATGAATTTGACGAAAATGATTGCCCTTTTACCAACCCCCGAACCGGGGAAAAAAACCGCAATTATTGGGGTTACAACACCATTGCATTTTCTGCTCCCAAAGCAGCCTACGCCGCCACTCCTGCAGACCAAAACCAAGTAAAAGAAATCCGTCAGATGGTCAGTGCATTAAACGAAGCAGGGATTGAAGTTGTTTTAGACGTTGTTTTTAACCATACCGGCGAGGGAGATCAGCGCGGCCGGACCTATTCTTTTCGGGGTCTGGATAACGAACTGTACTATATGCTCAATGAAAAAGGGGAGTACTACAACTTCACAGGCTGTGGCAATACCGTCAACTGTAATCATCCTGTAGTGCGCGAGTTAATTCTTACCTGTCTCCGGTACTGGATTGCCGAAATGCATGTGGATGGGTTGCGTTTTGATTTGGCCTCCATTTTTGGGAGAGACAGTTCGGGTAAAGTACTGGCCGAGCCGCCGATCGTGGAAATGATCGTGGAAGACGGAGTGTTGGCGGATACCAAGTTGATTGCCGAGCCCTGGGATGCCGGGGGACTCTACCAAGTGGGCCGTTTTCCTTATGGTAAACGCTGGTCCGAATGGAACGGCAAATTCCGGGATGATGTTCGCCGGTTTTGGCGCGGCGACTTGGGAATGGCCGGGACGTTAGCCACCCGCATTTGTGGGAGCGCCGACCTTTATGAACCTTCCGGCCGAAAACCGGTCCACTCGGTAAACTTCATTACTTGCCATGACGGGTTTACCTTGTGGGATCTGGTTTCCTATAACCGCAAACACAACGAAGCGAACGGCGAAAGCAACCGAGATGGCTGCCAAAATAATTTCAGTTGGAATTGCGGGTTGGAGGGGCCGACTCGAAATCAGCACATTCAAACGTTGCGCGTCCGGCAAGCCAAGAATTTACTCCTGACGTTGTTCCTGGCGCAAGGAATTCCCATGCTGTTGGCCGGCGATGAATTTTTGCGGACCCAACAAGGGAACAATAATGCCTGGTGCCAAGATAATGAAATCAGCTGGGTTGACTGGACTTTGGCGGAGAAAAATGCTGACTTCCTTCGGTTCACCAAAAATTTGATCGCCCTGCGTCGCCGCCATCCGGTTTTACGGCGGCGGGGGTTTTTCCACGGTGGTGGCAAGGATGGAGCGCTCAAACCCGACATCATCTGGCACGGCGTAAAACCCCAAATGCCCGATTTTTCTCATACAAGCCGAACCTTAAGTTTTTCCTTGGATGGAATGCAAAGCGGCAGGGAATCCGATCGGGATTTCTATGTGGCTTTCAATGCCTACCGCCAACCCGTCCCTTTTCGGATTCCGGATTCCCCAAGCCAACGTCAATGGCGGCGAAGGATTGATACTTCCTTGGAATCACCCCAGGATATTGTGGCCTTAGATCAGGGTCCGGTGGTTGACCCCGGTCGCCGCTACCTTGTTCCGGGACATTCGGCATTGGTGTTGGTGTCGGAAGAATGAGGCAACCCATTTAGGACATGTCTCTAAAACAGTAGTCAAGTTAGAGTTGCAAAAAGGCCGGTACATTAAGCCCCTGAACCGAAGGGTGGTTCGCTAAATTTACTTGACCCTCGTTTTAAGGCAAACGCCAGAGCCTGACTTTCTTAGTGCCGCCGGACAGGAAATGTTTGCCGTCTGGGGAAAAAACCACGCTGAAGACGGGTTCGGTCATATATTCCAGGTGATATGCTTCACGGCCAAGCGAAGTACTCCACACCCGGGCGGTCCTTTTTTCACCGCCCATCTGAGTTTCCTCCTGCCCGGGTTCTTTGCCCCTGCTTCCGGAGACCAGATAATTTCCATTGGGAGAAAAATCCAAACTTTGGATGGGACTGTTGTGGCCTCTGAGTTCCTTTGGTTTTGCTTTATTGTTTTGCCATTCCAGCAAGCGAATGGTGTCACCCCCCGCATAGGCTATTAGTGTGTTATCCGGAGAAATGGCAACGGCACTGATCGCAGTAGAATTGCCTTCGAACTGTTTGATTTCTTTGCCGGTTTCCACTTCCCATAACCGCACAGAATTGCCACCCCCGGAAAGGAGATATTTCCCCCGAAAGGAGAACACCACGCTAAGGTAATTCGCTTTGTGGCCCGAGAAGGTTTTGAGCACGCTTTTGGATTGCAGATCCAATAAGAAGATGTCGGATTCTACTTCATTGGTTACGGCTAAATATTTCCCGTTTGGAGAAATGGCAATTCGCCAGACACGCTCTCCAGCCATTAACCGGGCTAGTTCTTTGCCGGTATCCACGTCCCATACCCGAATACCATCAACTCCGCCGGAATATAGTAGATCTCCTTTTGGAGAGAAAATGACTTGCCGAATAGCCCCCACATGCCCGGGCAGTTCAAAATGTTTATTTCCCGATTCAAAGTCCCATAAATAGACCTTTTTGTCGATGCTCCCCGCCGCAACAAATTTTCCATCCGGTGAGAAAGCTACCGTGGAAATTTTATCCGTTGGGCCGGAAAAAACTTTCACCTCACTGATGCTGAACTGATTCAGCAACCACCAGACAAACAAAAGGGGTAGCAACAGAGCCACCATGCCAACCAGCCAGCCAAGATACTGCTGTTTTTTGGTGAGGGCCTCGTTCCCGTTTTTAGAAGATTCCTTTGGTTCCGCTAGCGGAGGGTTCTTATCTTCTTCCACTTCCGATTCCGGAATTTCAATCTCGACTGCACCCACTGGTTCAGGAATAGGCTGTCCTTCTGGAGAATGAAGGGGTTCTTCCTTGGGATCATCATTCTTGGAAGAATAGAAAGTATCTTCCTCATTGATATTGTCGACCATGTCCTCCTCCAGCCATTCCTGTAAAGCCCTACCGTAGGTGGTTACCGTACTTAGGATCCATTCCAAGGCGGTCAATTCTTTGGGCTTGAGTGGGGAATCATATATTTGATCACGTGCCGAGGAAGTTTTTAGGGAACGGTGCATTTCCTTGGCAAAAAAATGCTGCACCAAGCGGGCAAAGAAATCACGCCTTCGACTAGGAATCTCATTGAGATAGAAATGAACAAATCGAAGTCCTGATTCTTCCAGTTCATCTAACAACAGGGCGAATAGGAGTTTTTCATCCAGCGAATGAAACTCCGCAGGCCGCAATAACAACGATTGACTCGGCCGGTTCACCGTTTTCTTTTCGGGCCCAAGTAAGACTTGCGGGAGTTGCTGATTTGCCTTCGCCCGGTACAAATCACCCAGACAGGCGGCACGGATCATGTCTGCTTGGAAGGGGGGAATATCTTTTGGGGTAAATTTCTTCTGCAAATAGCGTAAGTGGCGGCGGAATACACGCCATTCATCTGTTTCCAGGAACAACCGGCACCCTTTGAGAAAATTGCGGCCGGAACAGAGGATTTCAAAAGTTCCCCAGGTTTTTATGCCGGCCTTACGAAGGGCGGAATGAAAGTCGACTTCCTTAATCCGCAAGCGGTCAATAATCAGAGAGACTGAGTTGCGGGGTTCAGATCCGGTGGAGCCGGTATAGGCGGATTCAAGAAGTGGCTGGAGGGCGAAAAGGGAGGTTATTTCCTGCAGAGTCATTGACACTTCTCCGAGGCCGCCGAGAATTAGACAAGATTACTATAGACAACCTAAGGGCAAAAGAGAATGGACTAAATAGAAAGAAAATAGTGGATATTTCTATTTTCTTTGGATCTACGACTGTATATTCCACAAATATCCTCGGGATGTGAACTATTCCTTGAGATTCCCAATTTCTTCTTTTTGAAATCAGAAGAACAAAGGACCATTTATGCGTTTTCGAATCACAGCTCTGGGCTTCATATTCCTTGCTGCTTTTGTCCATGCCCAACGGCCCATGGGGATTAAGGACTTATTTGCCTTTAAACGAGTCTCCGATCCGCAAATCAGCCCAGATGGAAGCAAAGTGGTCTACGCGCAAACCACAGCCAGCTTCCAGCAAAATAAGCTAACAACCAACCTTTGGCTTACAGAAGTGCAGGGGGGTAAACCACAGCCGCTGACAAAATCAAAAAAAGCGAATCGTCATCCGCGCTGGAGTCCGGATGGCAAAAGGATTCTTTTTACCTCCAATCGGTCCGGTTCGAATCAGCTGTGGGTGATGACCTTAGACGGCAAAGCCAAACAGTTAACTTTCATTACAACTGGGGCAAGCAACGGCATCTGGTCTCCCGATGGCAAAAAAATTGCCTTTATTTCCACCGTTTACCCCGAGTATTCCGCCAAGCCCTACAAAATCAGTAATGCCCTGAACAGGAAACGGATCGACGAGAAAGAAAAGAGCCCGGTGAAGGCTCGCGTTTTTACCCGATTGTTCTTTCGTCATTGGGACAGCTCCGTGGAAGAGAGACGCACGCACCTTT
>CAZPPD010000200.1:0-8475 GCA_964588185.1 uncultured Alcaligenaceae bacterium
AATTGCCTGCACAGGATTTTCGGGGGGACGGAAATTTCCGCCTTTGTTCCGGCGGCGCTGAAGGTCCTTGACGGGTCTCCAGATTGGTGCTCCACGCCGCATGTGCCGGCGGCAGGTACGTTAAGTGGTTTCTATTTACATAAACAATTCTTTGGATTCCTAAGTATCCCTTGCCAACGCAGTGGGGTTGGTATTTTCCAAAGGATTGAGGATTTTTATAACTGAGTTAATGAACGGGTGTGATTCCGTTCTCCGATTGCATCTTTGTCCGAGCGGAATTAACTTTGCCGACGAACTCGGGGTTTTCCAGGAGCCGGCTTACTTCTTTGGCCAGTTCCTCCAAGGTCCCATCGTTGTTCACAACAAAGTCTGCTTGTGATACTTTGTCGGTCAAAGACATTTGCGCCTTGCTTCTCTGCAACACCTCCTTTTCGTTCCAACCACGCTTTTCCGTTAACCGCTGCAGGCGGGTTTGGTAGGAAGCGTGGACATAAACAACACAACTACAACGTTTACCCCAGCCTGTTTCCAACAAGATTGCTGCATCCAATATGATTAGTTCTTCGTCCGCAGAATCAATTTCTTCCTGAATTCGCTGCTCAATGTAAGGGAAAACCAAGTCTTCCAATCGCTTTCGCTCTTTGGGCTGGGCAAAGACGATAGCTCCTAGTTTGCGGCGATCAATGTTTTCGCCGGAGCCGATTTCGCTTCCCCAATTGCGGAAGATTTGCTCCCGAATGTTGGGTTCTTCCAACGCTTCATGGCCTAGTTGGTCGGCATTAATAATCTTGGCTCCATGCCGGGCGAACTCAGCCGCCACCTGGCTTTTGCCGCTGCCGATTCCACCAATTAAACCGACCACACATTTTGGATGTTGGGAAATCATAAGACAGCTTGGGTAATCACCACGCTGATTTGTTTTCACAGCCCTGATGAATAAAGAGATCACCGGGAGGTGTTAACAAGTTGATCATGTCGTTGTTGAGCGTGAGGACTACACTGTTTGGAGATCTGCCTGAAGGAATATTACTTTAACGATTGAGTTCCTCCACGTCCAGCCAGTTTGGTCCAACGGCAACATCCACTTTGAGCGGCACTTTTAATCGGTCAGCAAGTGCGTGGGTCATTTCATGACGGACAAGAGCGGAGGCCTCTTCCATCTCTTCCGGGGGCGTTTCAAACACCAGTTCGTCATGAATTTGCAAGAGCATGCGTGTTTTTAACTGATTCTCTTTCAAACGGCGATGCAAATTTAACATGGCAACCTTGATCAGGTCCGCTGCGGAACCTTGAATCTCCATGTTGATAGCTTCCCGCTCCGCCTGATTCCGTTGGCGGTAACTGGAACTGAAGCGAATCGCCCTCGGATTAAAATACCTTTTTCGCCCCAGAATAGTTGCAACAAATCCTTGTTCTCGACAGCGGTGCAATAAACCGTCCTGGTAGGAAAGCACTTTCGGATAACGCTGGAAGTATGCTTCGATAAATGTTGCCGCTTCCTTGCGAGGTATTTGCAATCGTTGCGCCAACCCAAAGGCGCTCATTCCATATATGACACCGAAATTCACAGTTTTCGCCATCCGCCGCATTTCCGGGGAGACATTTTCTTCGGCGACGCCGTAAATTTGAGTCGCAACTAATGAATGTATATCTCGGTCTTCCGTGAAGGCTCTGAGAAGTTCCGAATCATCTGCAAGTTGAGCCAGCAAACGCAGTTCTATCTGGGAATAGTCCGCGGTAAGGAGGAACCAACCCTCCTCTGGAAGAAACGCCTGACGAATCTGCCCCCCAAGTTCGGTGCGTATGGGAATATTTTGCAGATTAGGATCGCTGGAGCTTAACCGGCCCGTGGCGGCAACTGTCTGGTGAAAGGAAGCATGAATCCGATTAGTATTAGGATTCACTAATTCCGGCAATGTGTCAATGTAAGTTCCTTTCAGTTTGCAAATACGCCGATGCTCCAGGAGCAATTGAACAAATTTTTTATGGATTTCATTGTCGGTTTCCGAGGCCAACAACTCCAAAGTTTCTTGGTCAATCTTTGGCTGACTGGTTAATGTGGTCCTCCGCCCTGTTTTCTTCATTTCCAACTTGTCAAACATAATGCGGCGAAGCTGTTTTAACGAGGCGATATTAAATTCTTCGTCGGCAATCTCATGGATTTGTAGTTCGATATTTTTGATCTGCTGTCCCAATTCCTTGGACAATTTTTTCAGGAGGTTAATATCTAGACGGATTCCGTTGTATTCCAGTTCCCCCAAAACTTCAATTAAAGGGATTTCCAAGTCGTTATAAAGATCCCGAAGTTTGGCTTCTTCCAGCTGAGGTTCCAGCAGGTCACAAAGTCTCCAGGCGACATCCGCGTCTTCGGCAGCATAAGGGGCTATTTGTTCGGGAGGAATCTCATCCATGCATCGTTGACTGGGGCCTTTCTTACCGATCAAATCCTCGATCGGAATCATTTCATGCTTCAAATACTCCCGGGAAAGGGTATCCAAATCATGGATGCGTTCACCGGAGTTAAGCAAATAATCGGCGATCATGGAATCGCCTTTAATGCCTTGTATCCGGATACCTTGCTGACGAAGAACCAGGGAATCATATTTAATGTTCTGGTTGATTTTTTCGACATTTGGGTTAGTCAACACCGGGGTCAACTTCTCCAATGTTTTCCCGGGATCCAGTATTTTGCTGCCTTTTGGACCGCTGACCGGTAAATACCAAGCTTCACCAGGTTTGAAACAAAAGGCATAGCCAACCATACGGGCACGGCGTGCTTCCAATCCCGTGGTTTCCAGGTCAATAGCTAGACGCTTACATTGACTAAACTTGTCGAGAAAAAAATCGAATTTGTTGGATGTATCCACTAAATGATAGTCGGCTTCCCATTTCTCGGCACGTTTTTGCTTGTTGCTGGAATCATTCTTGCCATTCCCTTGGGCTGCTTCGGTTTCGCCAAACAAATCATTCTGATAAATCCGGCTTTGTTGAGCCCGAGAGGTTCTTTGCCGAGCAGATGGCTTCTCGGCTAAGCCTTCTGCATCAGGAGAGGCCAGAACTTGATCCGCAAAGCGGTGGAACCCCCATTCGCGGAACAATTCGAGGAGGCGGGGAGCGTTTAGTTTCTGCCGCTTCCACGAATCCCAATCATATTCCAGAGGGACATCGTTTACTAACCGAACCAATTTTCGGCTTAATTCCAGGTTTGGAGCCGCGGTTTGTAGATTTTCCCGGCGTTTTTTTCCGGAAATATCGCCAATATGAGCGATGATGTTTTCTATGTTTTCATATTGTTGTAATAACTCGGAGGCCGTTTTTGGGCCTACTCCAGGGACCCCCGGAACATTATCGACCGAATCCCCTACCAGCGCTTGAAAATCTATCACCTGTTCCGGCGTTATTCCCCAATCCTTGTATAAACCTTCCCGGTCCAAAACTTGATGCTTTCTCAGATTGTAGATTTTTACCTTTTCGCTAATTAATTGTCGGCAATCCTTGTCACTACTACAGATGAAAACATCCAGTCCCCGGTTCGCACCTTTTACCGCCAGCGTTGCGATTACATCATCGGCTTCATATCCTTCCCGGACCATGATGGGAATATTCATAGCTTTTAGTAATTCCCGGATAGGCTCAATTTGCAGAACCAAATCTTCCGGCATGGCACTGCGATTTGCCTTGTATTCAAAATACAATTCATCCCGGAAGGTTTTCTGTTCACCGTCAAACACACACAACAAATAGTCGGGCTTTTTTTCCTGGTGAAGAAACAACATATCTCGGGTAAAACCGAACAGGGCATTGGTAGGAAGTCCTGTCGGCCCGGTCATGCCGCGAATAGCATGAAAGACCTGAAAAATCAGCGCGTAAGCATCTACCAAATATAGAGAGCCGGTGTTCGCCGTAGCGGACATCAATGTTTGCCTTGAATTTTATCGCTAAAGAAAGATGGTTGTTGTGGTTGGTTGTTACTCTTTGTTTGTAATCCTCACATGAGGAATACAATTAAAAATGCTTTGTTTTTTGTTCCAACTTATATTCAGAATGGAACAAATACCTACCCCCGAAATGCCTGATGTTTTTGGAGCCTAATGTATTTTCTGATTCCAATGTCACCACTAGCCCTAATGCTATCCTTGACTAAATCATTCTGTAGGGGAAATCGTGCCGAATTGGCGAGTGTAGATTTCCAGAGAGGAAAGCTTTCCACGAGGTGAATTAGTCGTGGTCTTGATTAGTTTTACAATGGGGCTAAAAAGTAGGATTGATTCCTGTAGTTTAACTATCAGCATTCTAAGACCTCCTTTTATGATGTCAAGACCATTTCAGGCATAAGTTCCGTAACACACATTCCATTCATAGTATCTCCAATCGGAACAATTCGTCCTAAATATCCCAAAGAGGAAACATTATCCTCTTTTCCCCAATCATTAGGATTGACACAGTGTTCACCCGCTTTACACTGGAAGATGTTATGCCTTTTCAAAATCAAGTTTAAAACAATCATTAGGGAATCATTTCCCTTCTTCATTTCTACATCGGCAAAACTCCAACGGGAGAACTTTAGCAATGGCACCGAAGAAACGAAAGCCTTACAAGCGTAGTGCACCCACGAACCAAAACACTCCTTTGGTGATTTTCCTGGTCATATTTGTCTTGGCAACCATTGGTTCCGGGGTGGCTGCTTGGTATGGCTACGATGGCCAAGAAGCTCTTATTGCCCAAGCCAAGAAAGCGGAGAAAGCCAAGTTGACGGCGGACAAAGCCAATGACTGGCACCAATTTATTTCCCTTGAGGTTCGAGCCGCGGTTGGGGGCACCGATCAATTTGAAAAAAAGGATATTGACGAGTTTGCTTTCTGGAATGTCGCTCGTGATAAGTTCAAAAATCCCGATGACACCACTTGGAAAGACCAAAAAGAATATGCGCCCGTAAAAAAGTTCATTGAACAAGCGGAAAAGGATTTGGGTTGGGAAACGATTAAACGCGGCAAAGAGGAATTCGGCCAATATGGGACAACTTATCGAGACCTAAACGCCAAACTGGCGGCAAGAATCCAACAACTGGATGCGGAAAAGGCCAAGCTTGAAAAAGAAAAAGCTGAAATCTCTGAAAAATATCAGCAGTTGGAAACCAAATACAAGGATTTCCACAAGGTGGTGTTGAAGAAATCGGAGGATATGAGATCCGAAGCTTTGGCCGCGATTGCCAAGAAATACGACACCATGGACAAGGTGTTTGCCGATAACGATCGCCTTAAAACCGAACGAGAAAAACTGATCATCCTACACCAAAGGGAATTAAGGCAAAAGGACCGGCTGATCAATGAGCTTTATGCCAAGTTGGAAGTGCAGAATAAACCGAATGTAAAAGGCAAAATGGCCGCGTTAAGAGGCGGCAATACCCATGCGTTGCTCCTGGACATTTCCCAAGGACGCCCACTATGGGATGAACCCAAGGGCAAAATCCTGTCGGTGAACACACGAGACCGCACCGTGGTAATAAACATTGGATCTGCAGACGGGGCTCGACCGCAAATAACTTTCAATGTTTTTGCAGCGGGTTGGGACGGAAGAGCTGAAAAAACCATGAAAGGCAGCATTGAGATTCTCAATGTAATAGACGAGGGTACTTCGCAAGCCCGCATTACTTCTCTCTACGATAAATTGGGGCGACCGATATCCTTAGCCGATGCCAGTCAAGGCGGTTTGGCAATTGCAGCGGATAACCCCATGAAAGAAGGCGACTTGCTTTACAATCTGTTCTGGAAATCGCGTGTGGCTATCGCCGGGATTGTAAATCTGACCGGTTACTCCAGTTCCGGACCTGCTCAGGATCGAAAGAACCTGCAGAACTTTATAGAGGTCCTGCGTAAAGAAGGAGTCGAGGTCGATGCTTACTTGGACCTCATCGATGGTAAAGTGAAAGGTGAAATAACCCCGGAAACCAATTTCCTTATCCTGGGAGAACGGGCTTATCAAGATCCGATTCAAATCCGAGCAGAAGCAGGTATCGCACCCAAGGTAATCAATGCCGGAATCGATCAAATGCGCAAACAAGCTAAGGATTCCGGATTGTTTATGATTTCAACCAAGAATTTTGGATTCGTTATCGGCTATCGACCCCCTCGAGGAGCAGATAACGCTGAAGTTTTCAACTTCCGCCCCAGATTGCCGGATGCCGGGGATTCTTCGAAAAGGAAGAATCAAACGAGGTTTAAGGTTGGCGGATGATCCGGAAGTTGCGGTGAAATCCGAAATTTAAATCGTCCCAAACCTCTCATGAGACACTCTACCCAGGCCACGCCGCTCTTCGGCTCGCCTGGGTTGCGTTGTTTAATTGTATTCAGCGTGACTAAGATCCTTGTTTGCAAAATTGAGTAGGACATCCTTTCCATCCTCCGATCGCGATTTTCCTCTTCCCTAAACCAAGCACTTTTGTTTGAATCTTCCGCCTCAGGGTGAGAAATTCCAATTCTTCCTTCGAAAAGGAATTCAGGGATGAAGAACGGAGTCTGGAAAATAGCCGCCTTGGCCGTTCTGGCGATTGTTTTGGGGACAATCTGGAAATTGGGGATATTTGCAGGGCCTTCATCAGCCCCGGTTTCCGCTAATTTGTCTACCCGTTTACTCAACGATGCAAGTAACCATTTCCGGGGTCTTTTTAATGGTGAAGGTCCAGCCTTACCCCGTACTAAAGAAAACACGTTGGAAATACCCCTGGCGGAATTCCTGAAAGTACCTAATTGGGAATGCAAAGCGTACCTGGGTTGGCGTTTTCCGTCTTTGCAGAAGAAGCAGCGTGAAGAAGCGTTTCAAATGGTGCATCAAGTTTATTCCCAAATCGCAGTAGCACGGCATTTGGAAGGAACGAACAAGCTGTTAGTGGTTACTTCCACCAAGGAAAAACATCCGGAGGAAATCCTGCAACTTGCCTTGGTCCATGAGTTGGCAAAATTGGTGCTGGAAAAGCGTTATCAACTCCTGGATCGAAAGTACGATCCCCATAGTCTGGAGGAGTTTCGCATTTACCAGGCGGTTGTCGAGGGCCGGGCCCAATGGGTCACAAGAGAGGTGGCAAAACGGCTGGGGACGGAGAAATTCTTCCCCCAGTTGGCTCAACGCTGGATAGAGATTCCGGAATTTGCCATTGATTCTCAACAACGGACGATACTGGGCAGCGTCTTTCAGCAAAAACAATGGGCCTATACCCGCGGCTTGGCTTTTTGGGATTTCCTAGAAAAGAACGGCAAAGGCAATGTTGAAAAGCAGGTATTTCATCACTTGCCTCAGCAAATCGCGCAAATCGAGAATCCCCAGTTGTACTTAACTAGTGGCCTGACTCAGCAACAAAGCCTCAAGGAGGTGATGCAATCCTTAAATACAGCCGAATTGCAAGCCGGTTGGGTTGGTCGCATGCAGACTTGGACGCCTAGCGATTGCCAACAAGTGGCGGCATTATTCGGGCTGAAAAGTCGAGCTTACAAGGCTACCCGGGATTGGCAGGAAGGGCGTGTGGTGTATTGGACTCCGAAAGATCGTCCGGGTGTGTCGATCAGTGTTAGTGTGGTTCGCTTTAAGTCTGACTCTGCGGCTCGCAGTTACTATGGCTTTTGCATGGACCTGCAACGGAAACGAGATGAGCTGTCCGGGAAGCAAGAAATGCCGGGGCTGCCCGTTTTTACTCAATCTCGGTATACGCCAATCTCAATTGCCGGGATGGATAAGGCGGCTCGCTACGACCGGAGACAACAGGCGGGAGGTTCCGAGTTGCCGTTGACGATGGTATTCGCGCGGGCGGGCAATGTGGTGTTTCATTTGACGTGGCATAATTATCGGGCGGATTTGGAGTGGGGGCAG
Organism: uncultured Alcaligenaceae bacterium; assembly: GCA_964588185.1. Taxonomy (GTDB): domain Bacteria; phylum Planctomycetota; class Planctomycetia; order Gemmatales; family Gemmataceae; genus CAZPPD01. The sequence goes on from CAZPPD010000200.1 coordinate 7,861, forward strand.
GGAATATTGGAATTGATTCGATCTAAGATATAAATTTTTAAATGTAAAGTTTGCTGAAGAACGCAGAGGGAACAGCAAAGATTAGATTATGTGGCAGCTTAGTGCTGAATGGGTTTCTCACCTTAAATTTCTAAACATTTTTTGGATGGTCGCCTAAATTCACTGGGACCCGACCCCTAATTTGATTCCCCCGTTTGTCTCCACTTACGAAAAGCGTTGCTCCTTTGGGAATCACTGGTGAATGTAAAATAGATCGAGCTATTGTAAATATCCGGTCCCCGTGGCGGTTCCGGAACATAGCGAAAACCATAGCGTTTGGGATCCTGGCCGGAAAGCAAGATGCACATTGCCAAAGCTACATCTCTACGCTGGATCGCATAATCGGGACTGGTCTCCGTTGGTTTGTACGAAGAGACCACATTTTTGTCCGAGAAGAGTTTTTCCAAAACGGGAATGTCTTTTTTCCCGCCGAATTTCCCGATCGCAAGCACCGCAGCAGATCCCCGCATCTCCCGGTTTTGGTTGTTCCGCAGAATGCGGTGGGCAACCCGCAAGCCTTCTTTTAATTCGAACCGTATGGCCACGTCTAAGACCATGTAGCTTCGGCAATCCATT
>CAZPPD010000201.1:0-8468 GCA_964588185.1 uncultured Alcaligenaceae bacterium
GCCTGTCAGCACCAGAGTTACGTCGTTGTCTTCTCAATGATATTCATCGTTTACGAAAAAGGGCCCCCTCAATGGTCTGGATTGCTGGTTTTTGATTCGGGCAAAGGTCAAATGCCCGCTTTGGCGCACCGGGGACGCTGTACGGAGTGAATCTTCTGGTATTGGTGGGATCTTATCTTGGACGCCTTTGTTGGCGTTATTTTTTTCCTCCTTGCTTGGCTTGCAATTCCGCGCGGGCTTGGTCGCGTGGTTTTGTCAGGAGCGGGTGCCGGTTGGGGCGGCGTTTCTTGGCGCGTGGTTCCACGCGGTCGGGGCGGTTGCCGACCTCCTCCTTTGCCAGGTTCTTCAACTGCACCTCGATCAACATCACCAACGTGTCTCCGGCGGTCGTTTGCAGAACTTCGTAAGACGCGGCAATACTTTGCAGGGCCGCCGTGAAACTTAATTGCCGCGGCGACTTGCCTGCTGCCAGGGCCGCTTCCAGCAGCGATTGCCGGATGAGGTTGTAGGCCAAAGACCCGTCCAAATTTCCCGGCGCAGCATCGCCGGCGACTGGCAGCGCCGTTCTTCCTGTTTACCAGACTCGTTGACAATGGATGCCAATTCTTGTCACTCACCGATGGAAGGGTGACTACCGGGGGCAATCAAAGTCAATGTCATTAGTTGACCTCGTCTGGCCTGATCCCACCGTCAACTAACGGGCTTTTTACGGTGCTTTTCCATGGCTTTTACGCTATTGGGGGAGGGATGCAATTGATCGGATCTTTGCTTGCCTAGGCGGGGTGGCCCGATGTTGTGAAGTGGTAGCCTGGTTTATTAAAGGAAAATTGGAGGAGTAAATGAAGGTGGTAATGAATCAGCCCCACAAGGGATGGTGCGAGCCGAAATGGCTTCCCTTATGGCTTCTGTTTTGCAGAACCGTGGTGGTGAAAAAAGAAACCGGTCGAGTGCCCAAATACTTCTTTTAGTTTGTCCCCGTTCAACACTGTTTTGGGGTGGCCTTCGCATTGGATTCGCCCGTCTTAAAGACAGAGGACATGATCGGCATTTTTGCTGACCATTTCCACCTCATGGGAAACCAGGATGACCGTCACTCCTTTTTTTGCATTCAGTTTCTTGATTAATTCGTAAAACGATTCCTGGTCTTTGAAGTCCACCCCCGCAGCCGGTTCATCCAGTAACAACAACTCCGGGTCCGGATACATGGCCAAGCCCATAAGAACACGTTGTAACTCTCCGCCGGAAAGCCGGTCGACATGGCGATTGAGAATGTCCTCTGGTACTGGGGAAAAAACTTCATGCAGCAGGGAAAGCATCTTTCCTTCGGTAGAGCGGCTAATGCCAAAGAATAATGGGCGCTGCTGGAGGGTTAACGCCAACATATCGCGAACCGTTACCGGCAAGTTGGCTTCGATACGCAATTTCTGCGGCACGTAGCCGATGTGCACCGGTCTGGGCAAGGAATGGTCATGACCGCAAAAGAACCTCATCTCCCCAGTGTAGGGAACCTCCTTGAGGAGTGCCCGCAGCAACGTGGTTTTGCCGGAACCATTGAGGCCGAGTAAGGCGGTAATCTTCCCTCTTTCGAATTCTGCATTTACCTTCCGCAGAATGGGATTACCACCAAGTTCTACGGAGAGGTCTTTCAACTTGAGGAGAGGTTGGCTCATTTTAAGGCTTTGGCCAAGTTGTCAATGTTCTTTTTCATTCGCTCGATGTAGTAATCCGCATCCAGCTCATCGGCATCGACTGTCTCCAAGGTATCGATCTCGACCAGCTTGATTTTCCCTTCGCCTTGCATTTCCTTTTGCAATCGCTTGCGAAGGGTCTCGGCAGTCGATTTGCTGTATTGCGGTTCGGTCGCCAAAACCCGGACCTTGTTTTCCTTGCAAACCTTAACAAGGTCGGCGAGCCGCCCGGCATCCGCTTCGATTCCGGGTTGGGCCATCATATTACCGGGAACCTTCAAGCCAAAGGAATTGCTGAAGTAAGCCAGGGAATCGTGGGTGGGAATAAACTGGCGATTCTCAACATCCTTGAAAGCCTTCTTTCCATATTGGTGGAGATCTTTGAGCTTCCCAATGTAGTCTTGGGCGTTCTTCTCATAGATGGCTTTATTTTCTTGGTCCAATTCAACCAACTTGTCTCGTATCTTTTCGACCATGGCAATCGCCGGTTCAATTCCCAACCAGACGTGGGGATCAAATTGGCCCGGATGATGGGAATGTTTGCTTCGTTCCAGCAGGACATCTTCCGGAAGAATCTCGCCAATTTTCACAACCTGGAGATCTTTATTTTGGGCCGTGTTAGTGATCTTGGTGAAAAATCCATCCAACCCCAGTCCATTCACCAGGAATAATTGGGCTTTGGCTGCCTTGAGGGAATCCACCGGGTCCGGGTCATAATCATGCGGGCCGACGGTGGTCAGCATGCACATCACTTTGGCATGATCTCCCCCAACATTCTTGGCAAAGCAATATAGCGGCGGAAAAAGAGCCAACACCTTGGGACCTTCCCCCTCGACATGTTCCCAGGGATCTTTATGTGCACTACAACCCCAGAAAAGGAAGGGAATCGCCAAAACTACAACCCAAAACAACCTTGTTGAGAACTTCCACAGTTTCATTGAACCACCTGCCGTTGGGATGAAATACTTTGTCAAACTGTTTATTATCAGTTTACAATTGGGAGAGCAATGGAAGAATGGGAGGATGAGGGAGAAACCAAAACCTTATCATCGGTCGGTTTGGTAAGCGGAGCTAAGGATTCTTGGCAGGGACCTTTTTCAGCTTCATTTTCTTCGGTGCCGGCATTCCAAGTTGAGCTTCCATTTCCTTGGGAATCGCTTCATCGTGACGGATTAAATGGTGTTGGTTTGGCATTCCTGGTTTGGGTTCTTCCCATACCGCCGATTGGGTAACTGCAATCCCAACGCCGCTTTCAGTTTCCTGGCTTTCATCGAAAAAGGGAATCTCGATAACTTCTGCGGCAAATTCAGTCTTCTTGCGAAAGGTGCCCCGCTGAAACGGTCCGGCTCCCAACACCCACAAATCTTTGGATAAGCTCGATTCCTGAACGACTCCGGATTGCCAAAGCGGGCGGCCGGTTTTTCGGTTAAAGGCATACACGGCAATTTTGGCAACGCCTTTTTGATGGCTTTTCTTGGCAAAAGGAATCTCCGGGATAAAGGAGGGTTGGCCCGGGACCACAGCAGGCAATTGCATTCTCGGCACCCCTATCAGCAAATCATGCCGGTCGGTTCCAATGGCACCACAGCGGGCTTCCACGATATAGTCCGCCTCCTCTTTCTTTTCCATCAACCAAGCTCCATGGGCCAACAATTGTTGCCGCACAGAACTAACGACGTAGCCATTATCTGTGTATCCATCCAAATACTTTTCTTCAAAGAAAACTTTCTTGCCGGCCAACACCGAAAAATTCATCCGGGATACCACATCATCCACCGCACTGGAGATCAATAATTGTTCGGTGGCCGTTCGTTGGGTATCGGAAAATCTGGTAGTTCCGCAGCCCAGCAAAAATAGCGAAAAACAGAGGATTGCTGCTCGGTAGGGAACGATGTGATTTTGCCTCATCTGAACCAGACCTTCGTCGATCGGGAAACGATGGTCCAACTCCGAGAATACTTGGGAAACCAAAGAGATAAACATTGATCAGATTGTGAGCAACTCATCCTCAATCCTCCTGTAAATGTCAAGTGCGATCGCTGGATTTTGGGATTCTTCAGATATTTCGGGTGTCATGCTCGCCCCTACCATCTGAATCTTCCATGGTTTTGTTTAAATGCTATGGAACTTGAGAATCTGGGCGAGCATTCTTCAGACCATTAGTGGATCACAAAACCATATTTCAGTGGAATACCCTGTTGGAGTTTCCGAGTTTCCTTTCCTAATCGACTTGATCTTGTCTTTTCTCGACGGTTTGTTATCTTCCAAATCTCATACTCTTGTAGATTGGTTCAAGAACAACCAACAAAGGAGTAGGTTCCTACAAGAGGAAAAATCTCATCTAATTACAAAGGTGCATGAAGATGGATCGTTCTGCACTCTTGCAAGCGCTCAAAGAAATCCTCGAAGAAGACCGCGGCGAAGCCTTCGATGAACTGGACGAGACCACCACGTTGCGGGAAGGTCTGGGACTCGATTCCGTGGATATGATCACCTTGGTCATGCAAGTTCAAGACCGCTTTCGAGTAGTCCTGGCAACCGACGAACTCGCAGAACTAGTGTCTGTAAAAGATCTCTTAGACCTCATGCAGAAGAAGCTGGCTGAAGCCGGCAAAGCAGCCTGAGGACCTTTCATTCCAATCCATGAAATCAAGGAAGACATGCGCTGGTTGGCAATCGGATGTCTTCCGGTTGTTCCCGTGTTTCAAATCAGGAGAGGGCATGACGCCTCAGACATCCTCTTTACTTTCCCAACCCACATCTCAAACGAAACTGGAAACCTGTTACGGCGTTCATGCTTACGCCGTGGTTAATTCGCCTTTGGAATCCATTCCGGATTTGAAGAAACAACTGTGTTCCCTGGATGGAACCCGGTTTGCCCCGGCTTTCCTGAAGCCATCCGACGAGCAAACCGTAGTCTCCTTGGCCGCCGTCCTGGAAGCGATCCGGGATTTCAACCTTATGGATGAAGATTTTTCCCAATGGGGCATCGTTTCGGCGCCCCGCTTTCTGGGCCGCATCAACGGTGGTCAGGCCATCCACAAGTTTAACGTCGGCGGTGCTTGGAAAGCATCGCCGCTGTTCGTACCGCATCACTCGGTGCAGGCCGTATCGGGAACCATCAGCCAGGCTCTGAAAATCAAAGGACCAAACTTCGGCATTAGCGGCGGCAGCAATGCCTTGGTCGAGGGATTATTAACCACCTTGACCCTCCTGGAAAATAATCAGATGCCGGGTCTTTGGGCGACCTTCAGCCAATGCTATCCCGAACCGGAGTTAACACCTCAGGGAGATCCGATTCATCCCGTCCAAGTTTGTGCAATCGCCTTGGGCTTCAAGCCTGTTGGCGAGGATTGGCACGGTTTGCGTATCCGATTGATTGAGTCTTCCAGTTCACCCGTAGAAAATTCAGATTCTTTTCCTGTAACCAATAAACAACGCGCTCAACGATTCTTCCAACTAACTCGGTTCCTGGAAGAGGGAGCCTCTCACGGAGAGTTCGGAACCTGGTCCCTTCCCATGAAATGGGGATGCATTCTGGAGCTATCCGGGGAAAATTAACAGATAGCCGACTTCGCCGGAATCTTGCCGGCCTATTGCTCTGAATTCTGGCAAATTCAGCTAACAGGGAGTGGCGGAAACGTGAACAACAGGCAAGCGGTCTGGATTACCGGCATCGGAACCGTAAATCCATTGGGAACCGATTACCAAACAACCACCAAGAATTTACTTGCCGGCAAATCGGGGGTAGGGAAGATCACCGATTTTGATTTGCCGGATCACTTTAGCCTCATCGCGGGACGCATCCCACCCGTTCCCATTCCCTCGGAAATTCCCCAAGAACAGTTCGCCAGGTTTTCTCCTTTGGAACAACTCCTTCTTTGGAGTACCAGCCAGGCGTTTCAATCAGCCGGTTTGGATTACCAAAACATCAACGAAAACATCGGCATTGTCATGGGCTTGGGAGCGGAGACCCAATCCAATTGGGATTATGCCAATTCCAGCGGTGAAAACCGCGTAGCCCAGCCCGACAAGGACTTTGAATCCGGCCTGGAAATTCTGCAACGGATTTTTCATCTGCAAGGACCTGCAACCTCGGTAGCCGCCGCTTGTGCCAGCGGCAATTATGCCATGGGATTGGCACGGCGATGGATTCGCCAGGGACTTGTGGACATTTGTCTGGCCGGAGCAGGTGATCGTTTTGTTACCCCCATGGCCATGGCAAGCTTTGGAAACCTGCGGGCCTTGTCCAGGAGAAATGACGACCCCGCCGGAGCATCCCGCCCCTTTGACCTAAACCGCGACGGTTTTGTCATGGGAGAGGGAGGTGTCGTTTTCGTCCTGGAATCTGCGGCCCATGCCCGCAAACGCAGAGCACAACCGCTGGCTGAAATCGCCGGCTTCGGGGCCAGCAGTGATGCTTTTCACATGGTAATCCCCAGCAATGATCCGCTCCCCGCGGTGAAGGCCATGCGCGAAGCTCTGCAAGACGCCGAAATTCAACCCGACAAAGTCGACTATATCAATGCCCACGCCACCAGCACCCCAGCCGGGGATATTGCCGAAAGCAAGGTCATTAACATGGTCCTGGGCGATTATGCCCCAAAAATTCCCGTGAGTTCCACCAAAGGAATGACCGGTCATCTCTTGAGTGGCGCAGCGGCCATGAACGCGTTGGCTTGTTTGGCCGCATTGGATCAACAGGCGTTGCCGCCCACCATAAATCTTGACGAGATTGATCCCCAATGCAATCTCCGCCATGTTCCCAATCAGGCCCAAGAACATTTGGTTGAAGTAACGGTCTCCAATTCCCTTGGCTTCGGAGGTTCCAATACCTCAATCGTCTTCCGAAAAGCAGCTTGACGGTTCAGATAAAGGATTCCTAGAATCAAACGCGGTCGCCTGCCGTTTCAGACAACTGCTTCACCCAAAAGAATTTTCATTTCCCAGAATTCATTTCGGAAATGGTTGATAGCCTCCCTCAACAAGGAAATTGCTGGAAGTGAACAGAGACGATGTTGGAGAACCAAGGGAACTGAGGATGAATTCCAATGAAGTTACAAAATCAGAATCTTCTGTCTGAAATCGGTTGCCCGCTAAGTTCGACCCAACCCAAGCGAGTTTATCCAATGTCTTTGTTTAAAGACCGTGAATAAAAAGAGATTAGGGCTCACATATTACTACATTTTTTAGTTCGTACCTAAAGCTCTCCATTGGTTGAAAACAGCATCGAGTAGTAATAATTACTGGCAAATCGAACCCTGAAACCAAATTCCAAAGGATCGACTGTTTTTTGTTCAACCCCAGTTCTCCTTTTTTCTGGGTCCAAGAATGGACTTCACATTTTCGGCAAAGTGTAACGCCATTCAGCTTCTCTTTCGTCAGATGCCAGATCCACAACGTCTCTCGAGACAGATGGGAATGTCGAACTTGAATCAGTCGATTCGGGATGACCTTGGTATAAATAGCGATTCCATTGTCCGGCATCCCTTTGCCAAGACGCGATCGCACAAGTTTACCAAGGGATTGTTTCACCAGTTTCCGGCTCGCATCCGATAGGTGCTCCACATACACAGTGCCGCAAGGTAAGACGATGACTTTCCCAAGTTCCGTTCGATCGCTCATCCGAACACGAACAGTTGCAAAAAACCCTGGAAACTTCTTCCACTGCGGAACTGTAAACTTCAAGTTTTTCTTGGGCATCTGATTATTGGTATCCGGTTGGCTCGCTTCCCGAATCCGATTTCCCACCCTTAACTGCGTATCCACCCAACCGTGTTCCGCGAAGCCCGCCAATAACAGCACGATCACCAGGTTCATTGCGACCACTCCCTTTCGAATGGTTTCCCATCGATATGCCGGTATAACTAAATATTACATGCTGGTATTTTATGTTATATTGGCAATCGCTTAAGTCAACGAAAAATGAAAAATGGGCGGGTGACCGGCGTGGCTGCGAATCGAGAGTTGGAGCGGGCAAGGGAATTGTTTGAAAAGAGGACCAGACCCGACTAAACAGAAAGCAGGAGATGATCATATTTGAACAAGCAACTGTTGAATTTCTTGGAAACTGTGGAAACCGAACTGTCACTATATGCGATAAGCCGAAGGAAATATTGGATCTGTATTTGCTTGGCAGGGTAGGCCTAATGTTACGGATCCATTGAACCTAGCCACGAAAGATGTGGACATAGTCCAAGAAAACAATCCTCTGGAAGAGAAAGCATTGGAGATATTTGCTAAAGACAGTCCCCAAGCACAAAAATTGGGGTTTTATCTAGACCCTGTCCCTCATGGTTTGCCCCCTATTCCCCACGGTTTCCGGAACAGAAGTGAGGATATCCCTGGGAGTTGGAAGGTTATCTGCCCAAAATTACTTGAAATCCACGACCAGGCAGCCACAAAGCTAAAATCCTTTCGCCCTCAGGATAAACAAGATCTCCGGTATGTATGTGATCAAGGACAAATAGACCCGGAAAAACTTCGAAGTTCTTTGGAAGCAGCTTTTCCCTGGTATTTGCCAAAGGATGGAGATGCGGACCGAGACTTGGCTTTGCAGAATTTAGATACTGTTCAGCAATATATTCGGGGAGAAATTTCAGAACTCTAGAAACTTTCCGCGATGAATGGAGGCGGCGGGAATCGAACCCGCGTCTCGGCGTATTTCTACGCCAGCTTCTACGTGTGTATCTTGTCTTTTAAAAAGTTCGCCTCGTCAGGCTCCGGCAAGCAGGATTCGTCTGAGACTAGCCAGGTGTGAGTTTAACTGTTGCCGCCCCT
>CAZPPD010000202.1:0-8466 GCA_964588185.1 uncultured Alcaligenaceae bacterium
ATCAAGGTTTATGAGGGGCTGGGTGCAAAGGTCAAAGAGATTTCCTTGCCGCATACGCCATATGCCATCGCTGCTTATTACATCGTGGCCACGGCGGAAGCTTCCAGTAACTTGGCCCGCTATGACGGCGTCCACTACACCCATCGGGCCAAGGATTACAATGGTCTGATCGATATGTATACCAAGTCCCGCGGGGAAGGATTTGGTGCGGAAGTTAAACGCCGTGTCATGCTGGGGACCTATGCCCTCTCCACCGGGTATCGAGATGCGTACTACATCAAAGCCCTCAAGATCCGCCGTATTATCAAGGAAGAATTCGACAAAGCCTTCGAGGAATGTGATGTCATAATTGGCCCGACGGTACCAACTCCGGCGTTCAAGATTGGCGAGGTAGTGGATGACCCCTTGGCCATGTATTTGTCCGATGTTTTTACTACTCCGGCAAATCTGGTGGGCAAACCCGGAATCAGCATTCCTTGTGGGTTTTCCGGGGAAAACTTACCTATCGGATTGCATATTCTTGCTCCTGCTTTTGGGGAAGAAAAGCTCTTGCGAATTGCTCAGATGTTCCAGGGTGCAACGGATTGGCATTTCAAGAGACCGTAGGCAGCAATTTCCTCGTTCGAATTTGTTTAGACCCAGTTCATTTGGTTAAATTATTTTGGATCGAATTCCTTTGGTTAATGAGTAATCCCCTTATGGACTTTGATTAATCCGTGGTCAACGGATACCCTTTCTCCCGCCAGCCGCGAACCCCGCCATCCATAGAAATGACATTGGTGTATCCCATCTTCTGGAGATTATCGGTCGCCAGTGCCGAGCGAAATCCGCCGCCGCAGTAAAGGACCAAAGGCACATTTGTATCCTGGAAATGCTTCTCAATATCCCGCTCAATAACACCTTTGCCGAGATGAATCGCGCCCGGAAGATGGTCGCGGGCATATTCGCTCTCTTCGCGGACATCGATCAGGGTCAGGTTTTCGCCGGCATCGAGCTTGGCTTTTATTTCATCCACATTGGTTTCTTTAATCCGGCTTTTGGCGTCCTGAACAATCGCCAAGAATCGAGGAGAATGATTTGGGGCCATTTGAGGAACTCCTTTTGGCTGTAAATTTTGTTAAATGACAATCTGATCTTTTCCCACGGGCTAGCGCTATTGCGGCAAAGTTCAATGTTCACGACTCCTAAGACTCCAGCTGTTTTTCCGACTCCACAAGTTCTACCGGCATCGCCTGAAAAAGGATTCGAAAGGTTGTTCCCTGTCGGGGTTCGGAATCCAAAAATATAGTCCCTCGATGTTGGCGGACCAGTCCTAATACTTCTGCCAGGCCTAATCCTCGACCTAAAAACTTCGTAGAGAAGAAGGGGTCAAAAATCCGACTGCGGATTTTATTGTCGATGCCACAGCCGGAATCAGTAACCTCGATGTAAACGTAAGCGCCTTCAGGAAGGTCCTGGGCCAAAACTGCTTGTTTTAAATAGGCCTGGTCTGCAAAGACCGACCCGGTTCGAATGGAAATGGCTCCTTGGTCTTCGTGGAGAGCTTCGGACGCATTGGCTACAAGGTTTAAGAGGATCTGGCGAATTTGGGCAGGGTCGCCTTCAATTGGCGGTAAGTCTTTTTCCAGATCCATCTGAAAAACTGCCTTGCGAGAAATTGAAGCGCGAATCATGGGAAACATTTCTTCCACGATTTGGGAGAGGTTCAGCTTCATGAACGAGAAACGGCCTTTGCCCGAATAGGCCAGCATTTGTTTGCATAGATCCGCCAAGCGCATGGAGCCGTCTTTAATCTGCAATAAGCTTTCACGGATAGGAGAAACCGGCGGAAGATCCATTAAAGCCAAATCGGTGTGGCCAATTACTCCCGCCAGGCAATTGTTGAACTCATGAGCAACCCCGCCAACCAGAATTCCAAGCGTTTCCAACTTTTCCGTTTGCTGGATTTTCTTCTCGTAGTGAAGGCGTTCTTCCTCGGCTTTTTTCCGGGAGGTGATGTCCTGGGAAATTCCGCTCACCCGGTAGATCTGTCCAGCCGGATTACGAATGGAAACCGCACACCCTAATATCCAGCGGATTTGCCCATCCGGCCTGACAATTCGGTATTCCAATTCAAAGCGATCCTTCTGACCGGAAAATAAGGTCTCCAATGCTTCCAGTACGGGTTTCCTGTCCTCCTCGTGAATCATGTCCGCCCACAACCGGGGTTTTTCGAATAACTCTTTTGCCGGGACTCCCCAGATATTCTCAAAAGCCGGATTTACATACAGCATTTTTTCCGGATTGAGGGAGAGAAACCAAAAAACCACATCAATGGATTCCGCCAGTTGTCGAAACCGCTGTTCACTTTCCCGCAGGGCTTGCTCTGCTTTTCGCAGGCGGGAAATATCCTGCAAAGTAAGTAATGCCAGCGGTTCCGGCTCGGTGTGGATTTTGCTAACGCTCAAATAGATTGCTAATTGATGGCCGGTCTTTGCGGTAAGCAGAAATTCATCCGAGACAAACACAATGGTGGTTTGGCATGCCCGGATCAATTTCTCCAGGGTGCTCTTTGTCGGGGCGAAGATTAATTTTTCCAGCGGTAATGCTTCTAATTCTTTTTTCCGGTAGCCGGTCAAGCGTTGGGCGGCCGGATTGACCTTCAAGATCTGTAAATTATTTGGATTTAAGATAAAGAATGCGTCATTTGCTTCTTGGAACAAACAATGGCCGATTTCCAGGTCTTGATCCTCTGTCATTGATGGGGAACCTCTTGCGAGCTCTTCGAGATGCTTTGGTATTTTTCCAGACGCTTTTGCAGAGCAATCCGTTCAGACGGTGGAGAAACCGCCAATGCTTTTTGTACCATGGCAACGGCCGCTTTATAATCTCCAAATTCCGCATAGGCGGCTGCCAGGTTTCGGATTTCCCGCCAAGTACGCCAACCGGAAAGCTTACATGCGAGTTTTCCATGTTCCACAGCCTTATTGCCGTCCCGCAGAGTTTTATCCGGGCACGTCGCCAACAGCCAGGCGAGAGTGGAATGGGCAAAAGGATTGTCTGGGGTGCAACGCACGGAGTTTTTGAAATCGGCGATGGCGGGTTGGTATTTTCTTCGCACCAGCAGATAAAGTCCGCGGTAATGGTAAGCAATCCCGCAATCACGGTCTAATTCCAGTGCTCGATTATAATCCTGAATGGCAAGGTCCGGTTTTTTCAGACAACGATAAGCGCGGCCTCGGTAGGCTATCGCTTCAGCGGAATCGGGGACCAGTTCTACCGCCTTTTCGAAATCCTTCAGTGCATTGTGATAATCCTTGAGATGCAAGTAAGTGGATCCCCTTCCCAAAAAGGCGTCAAAAAGGTTTGCATCCAATTTGATGGCATGGTCTAAATCTTCCAGGACCTGGGTGCTCATACCGGCAATCCTTTGGTAGGCTCTTGCCCGGTAAACAAACAGCCATGGATCCATCGGATTTAGATCAATCGCCTCGGTGTAGCATTTAATCGCATCCCTGGGTTGCACTTTTTCCATGTGTTGGTTGCCCAAGTCCAACAGATATTGAACACGAGAGTTGATTCGTTTCTGCTGTTGCGAGTCGGGTGCCGTTTTTTTTTGTTCTTTATTGTTGAGAGATTTATTTCCAGCTTGATGGTTGAGGTGACCTTGGACCTTTTCCTTTAATTTCTTTTGAGGCTCGGATCCGGACCCTTGGACAACCATCCAGATGGTTCCAGCGGCGAAAATGACCAATCCTGCCAGGCACGTGGCGGCTAAAATTAACAGCCGCCTCACCGGCTTTTTGCAAGGAGGGTCAAGGGCCAGGGCCTTGTCGAGTTCTCGGAAAAATGTCCTGACATCCGGGTATCGATCATCCGGATCTTCTTGTAGAGCAATTCCAAGAACTTCATCGATCCGAGGATTTAGCTCAGGTTTTAGCACACTCAGTGGTTTGTAGCGGCCAAGCGGCCGTTTCTGTGTAAGCAACTCGTAAACAATCACTGCCAAGGCATATTGATCGGCGCGCTGATCCACGCCAAGACGTGTTCTTTGCTCAGGAGCCATGTAGTCAACGGTGCCCACGACTTGGCGGGTTTGCGTTAACTGGCCGATTTCGGTGATTTGTGCAGCGATTCCGAAATCTGCCAACTTGGCATTGGTCTCGGAATCCAGCAAGACATTCTCCGGCTTTAGGTCGCGGTGTACGATCTCCTTTCCATGTAAATACCCCAAGCCTTTCGCGATTTCTTTGATGATCTTGCGAACCACCGTAATTTTTAATGGACCTTCCTTCTCCAGCTTTTGGCGTAAGCTGCTCCCTTCCACATATTCCATTACAAAATAATCGTGCTCGGCAACGGTCCCATGCTCATAAACCGTTACCAAGTTGGGGTGGGAGAGTTGGTTTACCAAGCGGGCTTCCCGCTCAAACCGGAGTTTCTGTTCTTGGGTGGAGATGGAATGAATAGACTTTAGGAGTTTCAGAGCGACTTTCTTTCCGGATTGTTCATTCTCCGCAAGATAAACCTCAGCCATTCCCCCGGAACCAAGAGGGCTCACTATGCGGTAACCCGGTGGACATGGGAAGTTGAACATTTCCGAAACCATCAGCCATTCTCACGGAAATACGAAATGCTTGATAGAAGTCGATGGTTCTTTCCAAGACCCCCTTTATAGTATCATGCTTTGATGAATTTATTACGAGAAATACCAATCTGCGACAATTTAATGGGAGAGATGAATATTATTTTATAAATCGAATTCTTGCTCCTGATCGATTGGGATCAAAGTAATACGCCTCTGTAGGAGAAAAACTAAATTGGACTTGTTGATTTGGGGTCAAGTTTTCACCGCTGCCGCATTGAATTACCAGCTTTTCTGTCTCAGATTTTCCGGAAATGGGTGATAGCATGACTAATTGGTTTTCCCCACGAAGCTGGATACTTTCCACTATTCCTTTTCCTTTGACCTTTTCTTCGTCCCCTACCTTAATTTTAAAGGGGCGAATTCCCACAATGATTTCAGAATAGCTTTCCGGGTTAATATTGCCGGAATCCAATTGGAAACCAAACAAATAAACGGAAAAGACGAACTGATATCCTACCCTTTTGCTGATACAGGGCTATAAATTCATTCCGGGGTTTCCGATGAATCCGGCGACAAAGCTGGTAGCGGGATTTTGGAAGATGTTTTTTGGCGTATCCACCTGCTCCAGCGTTCCTTTGCGAAGAATGACCAAGCGGTCTGCCAAAGCCAGCGCTTCTTCCTGATCGTGGGTAACATATAAAACCGTTTGCTTTCGGGCTTTCAGGATCTCTCGTAATTCTTGCCGGAGCTTGACGCGGAGTTGTGCATCGAGATGAGAGAGGGGTTCATCCAAGAGAAATACTTCCGGCTGTTGGATTAAGCCTTTTCCCAAGGCAACCCGCTGACGCTCACCGCCGGATAGATCTCCCGGTTTTCTTCCCAAGAGTTCGTTTAGTCCAAGAGACTCAGCCACTTGGTGGATTTGTTCCTTTCGTTTTGCCTTGGAGATATTTTTGCAGCGAAGTGGAAACTCCAGATTTCCCCGAACGCTGAGATGGGGGTATGTGGGATAGTTTTGGAAAACCATGGTCAAATTTCGTTGATGAGGGGGAAGGTGAGAAATGTCTTTTCCCCCAAGGACTATCTTCCCCTTAGCCGGTCTTTCTAAGCCGGCAATCATACGCAGAATAGTAGTCTTACCGCTGCCCGAAGGGCCCAACAAAACCACAAATTCGCCATGAGCAACCTCTAACGAAAAGTCCTGAATGGCGAATTGGTCAACACCGAAATTAATTTGCAGATGGTTGAGATTTAAAAAGGACATCTTTGCAAGTTACTTGGAATTTTTCTCAACTTCATATCAGCGTTCATTATAATCCTTTAGGAAAGCCCCATATCAAACCGACAATGGTTTTCCGAAATCCACGAAAAAAGACAGGAATACTTTTATGAGGACGGTAATAACATTTGTTGGATTCATCCTGTTCGGTTTGATTTTGTTTTTTCTTATTGGAGATGCTTTGGTTGATGAAAGTTGGTTTGATCAGGTTGGAGCTTGGGCGTGGTTGGTTGCCATCGGGCTGCTAATCGCCGATATCCTTTTTCCCATTCCCACAACCTTAATCATCACCGTGATGGGTCAAAAATATGGTCCCGTGTTAGGAGGAGTGATTGGGACAGCAGGAACCTGTTTGGCCGGGCTAATTGCGTATGGTTTAACCCGCATGCTGGGAATTCGTTTTGCACGCTGGTTGTTGGCGGATGAACTTGGAACAGCGGAGAAATTCTTCTTTACCAATGGCAGCTTTGCCGTTGCTTGTTCTCGGTGGCTGCCGTTGTTTCCGGAAGCAATTTCCACCATGGCGGGGTTAGCTCGGATGCCGTTTCGGAAGTATTGTGTGGCATTGATATGTGGGTCTCTGCCGATGAGCTTCGCTTATGCAACACTGGCGACCATTTCTGAGAATGAAATCATTCCATTAGTGATTAGCATCCTTCTTCCAGTTCCCATATGGTGGGTTGCCGGAAGATTGCTACGGCTTCGGGTAAAAGATGTCAAAAATTAAGTCAGCTAATGGAATGTTTATTGAGAACTCCTAACTTCAGCAGAATTGTTTATACTAACAAAAAATTCTGCTAATAAATCAAGCATATTTGCATGCAAGGCAGGCAGTGGATTCAAGGGTTTGTTACAATGAAATTATTCCCAGAAGATTAGTTGGCTGCAAGTTTAATTAAACAAAAGGGTTAGGAAATTCTTATAGAAAATAATAAGAGGCAAATATGATTGGCTTGGGAATTGCATATAATAAGGGAGAGCCGATCAGCCTGCCCTGGCCAGGGGAGAGGTGGTTCAGTAAGTGGGCTGATTTGGCTATTTCCATGCACGATGAGTCGTTCGATCTGTACTTGCCAAGGGAGAGGTGGTTTAGTACGGTCGAGCGACTTTTTTATTTTGTAGAAACTCGCATTTAGGTTGCCAAGCATATTCTGGTTATTTTTAACTTCCCACTTTTTTCCCAACTTAATCTGTCTCAGACTTTGTCAACGAAGAAAAAATAAGATCAGAAGATTGTGTGATATCAATTTTAGGTAAGTCGAGTGGAATACACTCCGGATATTTCTGCGAGGCTCCCGTGTTAAACACCACGACTTTATCGCTGGTCTGAATTCGCTTCTCCTCCACCATCTGGGCCAATGCATCAAGACATATCGCCGTTTCCGGACACAAGCTTACACCTTCCAGCCCAGCCGCTTTTTTCATCCAATAAGGAATCTTTTCCTCCCGGCCGGCTATCGCACAGCCGCCACTTTGGCGGATGGTGTCCAGCATCATAAAATCTCCAACCGCAGCGGGGACTCGGAGGCCGCTGGCAATCGTATGGGCATTGGCAAACGGTTCTCCGAATCGCTCTCCTTTGGCGAATGCGGTAACAATAGGAGCACAGCCATCGCTTTGACAGCTAATCATGCGGGGAAGGGGTTCTGATTTTAGCCAACCCAATTCTTTGAGCTCCGCAAAAGCTTTCCACATACCGATTAACCCCGTACCGCCTCCAGTGGGATAAAAAATCACATCCGGCAGATGCCAATTCATTTGCTCGGCCAACTCCAACCCCATGGTTTTCTTTCCTTCCAAGCGATAAGGCTCTTTCAGAGTGGACACGTCAAACCAGCCGATTTTCTCTTTTCCTTCACGGACAATCTTGCCGCAATCGGTAATCAAGCCATTCACCAAAAAGACCTTGGCTCCGGCAAGATAAGCCTCCATCTGATTAATGGCGGGGGTATCCTCCGGCATAAAGATAAAGACCTCCATTCCCGCCCTCGCCACATAGGCAGCCAAGGCACCCCCCGCATTGCCCGCGGTTGGAACTGCCAGTTTGGTAAGGCCAAAATGATGGGCCATGCTAACTGCCAGGGTCATTCCGCGGCTCTTGAAACTTCCGGTGGGAAGCTGCGATTCATCTTTGATAACGAGATTATTGAGCCCGAGATCCTTCCCGAGTCGAGGACATGGAATCAATGGTGACATGCCTTCACCTAAAGTGACGGGACTCGACTCGGCGGGTAAAGGAAGCAGTTCCCGGTATCGCCATAGGGTAGGTTCGCGGGCGGAAATCTCTTGTGGTTTCACCGATTCTCGAATTGCCGCGAGATCATAGCGAACCCAAAGCGGTCTACCCTCATGCAACGTGTGCACTTGGTTCGCAGGAAACTGGGTGCCGTCCAATGTGCTTTCTAAGTGGGAAACAAACATATTTCTTATTTGAATCGTTCAAAGTGGAGATTAGTCTAGTGATAGTCTTATCATCCCCAATAACTGGAAGAAATCCTATGAGAATCTACCTGCTTATTACAATTTTGGCGTTTGCAACTCTCTTCCCAGTTCCATCAAAAGCTTCCCTCATTAACGATGAAGTTACATTTACCTTGGTTCAAGATGAAGAGGTTATTGT
>CAZPPD010000203.1:0-8457 GCA_964588185.1 uncultured Alcaligenaceae bacterium
GGGCCGGTTTATGCGTGCGAAGGACGCCATTGAAGACCGGCACAATCCAATTGTCCGCCTCCATCATTTCATATGAGCAAGTTGCGTTTCTTCCTTCATCCCAATCCCATAAAGTAGCCCCGCCGAGATTGACAAAGAACATAAACATCCCTACCAGCAACAGTAGAGCATAATGTCCCGGACGGGAGTTGAGGCGGCTAAGCATAATTTCTTCCTTGATTTTGCTTTCGGTGGCTGAAAACACCTGAAGGTCGCATTATAATCAGACCGGAAATTCTCGCGAGACCATTTCCATTGAGTGGACAAATGTCCCGATGGCGAGGGTCGAGTCAAGTTCGGGGGATGACAACTCCCGCTGTTTTGGAGTCTCTATGGCCGCGTCGGAAAAAGAATATTACGTTGGATTGGATGTTGGTGGCACTTCAATGAAAGCCGGTGTGGTTTCTGAAGATGGAAAGCCGCTCAGCAATGTCAGTCTGCCTACGGAAGCAAGCAAAGGACAGGAATATGGGCTGGAGCGAATGTGTGAGACGATTGAATTGGCTGTCTCCAAAGCAAAATTAACAATGGGTAAAATACGGGCAATAGGAGTAGCAACTCCGGGGACAATGGACATTCCCGGGGGTATTATTTTGGATCCTCCTAACTTAAAGCCATGGGCAAATGTGCCTGTTCGCCAGTATATTCATGAGAAATTCAATCTCCCTACCGCTTTTCAGAATGATGCCAACGCCGCTTCTTACGGAGAATACTGGGTAGGGGCCGGCAGGGAATATAACAGTATGGTGTTGTTCACCTTAGGAACCGGGGTTGGCGGGGGTATTGTGATAGGAGACCGAGTCATTGAAGGCGAACACAGCCATGGAGCGGAACTTGGGCATATGAAAATTGAAATGACCAATCCCCGCCAATGTGGTTGCGGGCGATGGGGATGTTTGGAGGCATATGCCAGCGCCACCGCCGTTGTAAAAAGAACCTTGGAGGCCCTCAAGAAGGCAGAAGAGTCTCTCCATCTTGCCGATATTTCCCAATCGGAACAAGGGTTAACTTCCCGGGATGTTTTTGAAGCTGCATCAAATGGAGACACTCTTGGAGACCGAATTGTTGAGGAAACTGCCTTCTATCTGGCGGTTGGCTCGATAAACATGATGCACAGTATAAATCCCAATGCGATCGTTTTTGCCGGGGGAATGATCGCTGCCGGGGAATCCTTTTTAAACCGAATCCGGAAACATGTCCTAGGAATGGCATTTCCCGTCCCAGGGGAAAGAACTACTCTCCGCTATGCCCAGCTGGGTAACGACGCAGGTTTCATTGGCGCAGCTGCCTGTGGGAGACTCTTGGTCCGAGATTCCTTAGCGCAGCCATAAAAAGAAGTTATGCCGGGAGAAATTTCACAAACCAAGTGTCAAGGAAGAAAGCCGATGCAAAACACTTCCCAAAAAGATCCAACTGAGAAGTGATCTTCAAGGATTAGCGAAGTGGTTTATGCGGGCATTCTGCAAGGAAAAAATCAGAAAAACCGTTTATTTGTTCAAGATACAAGAGGAAAAATAGCGTCTGCTCCTTCATCGCGGGCAAAAAGAAAATTTAGATGAAGGGTTTTAATAATCCTAACTGCAACAAGACTCATGCCAAACCCGAAGAAAAAATATAGAAATGGTTACTAGGAGACTTGACCGGGTGTCTTCACGCTGATACGATTGAACTTGATGAGGCTCAGCAACGCGAGGAGTTCATGCTCACTCCCAGCACGGTACATGGACTGAAGCCGTCGGCAGAGTTTCTCCTGATTCCACAACTGGTAAGATGTGAATTACCGGCGCGTCAAAGCCCAATTCTTTTCAAATCCTAACGCGTAGGAATCAGTTATTCTAGACCTAGCCCCCTTGTTTCCAAGAAGGATAGGCGGCGATGTTAGTACTGTCCCGAAAAAAAAACGAAAGCATTGTTATTAACAACGACATTACCGTCACGGTAGTGGAGATTCGGGGTGACAAAGTTCGTTTGGGCATTGTTGCTCCCAAGAATGTCCCCGTTCACCGCCAGGAAGTATACGAAGCGATTCAGAATTCCAAAACGGATACTGAAGATTCCAAAACTTCCACTATGTCTGTGAAATCTTCCCCGGTGGATGAGACTAGTCGTTTAGTGTAGAAACGGCGAGTGGGATTGCCAACCCCCTATTCTCGCTTTAGATCATTCTGTTGCGAGAATAAGGGGTTACATTTTGTAGCAGCTGACGTTTTTATTCTTTCCAACTCCTCAAGTCGGCAAATTCTCCCCTTTTTTCTCGCAAAAAATTTGGTTTACCATATACCAAAGTTCGTTCATGCGGAACGGTTTTCGCATTACTCCAACTGCCTTGCTAACCAATGCGGAATTTTGCGGGTCTTCTTGTAAAAGGCCGGTGCAAAGTAAAACCGGCAAACCGGGGCGAAGATCCTGGATGTGTTGAAAGTTGGTTGCCCCTTCCTCACGGGGTATCATCAAGTCCAAGATCACCAAGTCAACCGGATGGCCGTTTTTTATTAGCGTGTGTGCTTGCCGGCCGCTGGTCACCGCCGTCACTTTATGCCCCGCAATATTAAGGAAGCGGCGAACAACATCCAGGACCGCTTCCTCATCGTCTACAACCAGGATGTTGCGGCCCACCATACTTTCCGGTTCCAGGACGGTAGTGGACGGGGTACTCTCTTCTTGTTCCGTTGATTCCGCCGTTTTCAATCGGGGCAAGTAAATTGAAAAGGTGGTGCCCTCGCCAAGACGCGAATCTACCGTCAGAAAGCCTTTATGGCCATGGATGATGCCAAAGGCTACCGGTAATCCCAACCCTGTCCCCTGCCCTACCCCCTTGGTGGTGAAGAAGGGGTCAAATGCCTGGTTGAGAATTTCCTGGGTCATGCCAATCCCATGATCCTGGACTTCCAGGACCAGGTAATCCCCAGAAGGTACTCGTTCCGGAAATGCCGGGAGTTCTCCCTCAAGTTTGGTTTGGTGAAGGGAGAAAATGATCGGTTTAGAATCTACCGAACCATTATCCCCGCTTTTTTTTTCTTCTTCGGAGAGGTAAACGGCATCCCGTGCATTTAGTGCCAGATTGATCAGGGCTTGCTGTAACTGGTTGGTATCTGCAGAAGAAAGAAACTTTTGGTCCTCGTGATTCTCCGGCAGAATTAATTCCACTTCCATGCACAACGAATGGCGGACAAGATTCGAGGTAGTCTTGAGTAACTTGGCGATGTCGGAAGGTTGCCGCCGCAATGCCGGCTTTCTGGCGAAGGCCAATAACTGCCGCGTCAAGTTGGCTGCACGGTCGGTAAGCTGGACAATGAACTCCAGGAATTCCTTGGCGGCAGAGGGCAGGCCTTCTTCGCGAATACCTAAAGCCGCATAACCCTGAATGCCCGCCAGAAGATTGTTAAACTCATGGGCAATCCCGCCTGCGAGCGTTCCCACGCTTTGCATTTTCTGGGCTTGGAGTAGCTGGCGTTCCAACTGTTTTTGGTCGCTGATATCCCGATTGATCCCGACAAAATGCGTCATTTGGCCGCGGCCGTCGACAACCGGCGAGATGGTCACTGAAAAATCCACAAGTGTATCGTCCTTGCGGCGATTGATAATTTCGCCTTGCCAACTGGTCCGGGTAAGGATTGTCCGCCACATGTCTTCATAGAACTCGGGGGGATGCATGCCGCTTTTAAATAGCCTCGGAGTTTGCCCGATCATTTCGCTGCGGTCATAACCGACCATGCGTTCCAATGCAGTATTGACGTGAAGGATCTTCCCTTGGAGATCCGTGATGAGAA
This sequence comes from uncultured Alcaligenaceae bacterium, assembly GCA_964588185.1. GTDB lineage: Bacteria > Planctomycetota > Planctomycetia > Gemmatales > Gemmataceae > CAZPPD01. The sequence continues at coordinate 3,810 of CAZPPD010000203.1, forward strand.
TTCCATCGCGAGCAGATTCCAATGCCTGAATGAGCAAGCGGTTCATATCCTCCAAGCGGTGCCGGGTAACCGATTCGTTCACCCGCTTGGGAAGGTCAACAAGGAAAGTCAATGCAGGATCTTTGACCACATAGTCCAAAGCACCGGCGCGGAGAACTTGAGTTGCCAGGTGTTCATCGCCGTAACCGGTTACCATCAAAACCGGAGTGGTAATGCCTTCTTCTTTGAGTGTGGTTAGCAAGTCCAGACCCGGCATGTCCGGTAAACGCTGATCCAAAAGGACCAAGTTAAAATTGTTATTGTGGCTTAGAACGATTAAAGCGTCAGCGGCAGTCCGGCAGGTGGTTACCACATGACCGGCCCGCTCCAGACTTTTCCGCATCAGCAGAGCGACGTCATCGTTATCTTCAACCAAGAATAATTGATAGGCTTCAGACATTGACCGATTTCTATCCAACCAACCCAGTTCAAATCCAAACAGGAAACAAGGATTGTTAACCGGGACAAGACGAAATTAGAATCCGAGGATTACTTTTTGTTTCCCTTCTTTTGCAACAAAGCAATGGTTTCTACAGCAAAGCGCCGTCCGAGTTCAATATAACCGGTTTTATTGTAATGCAAGCCATCGTTGGCACCATTGAGGTCATCCGTGTCCACCCAAGCGGCCAACGGATCCGATTTTGCTACCTTTACTTGAGCAAGGCGAACGGCCTCCCAGTGCGAATTCTTCTGGAGATGGTCACTAAGCCGTCCAATCACCACCGTCATATCCGGTCGTTTTAAATCGGTTCGCAACTGGTGGATCAAGCCGGCAAGACTTTTTTGATAGACCGCCGACAAATTCTCTTTGGCATCGCGTTCACCTTGCATCCAGACAAAAGACACCGTTGCAATCTGTTTGTTTTGGATGGCAGCTTTAACTTTTCCCAGCAAACGATCATACAGGACACCTGGTTTGGCCTTATCTTTTATGGTTTTCCCTTCAGGCGGAACCCATTTTCGGTACCATCGGCGGATTGGTTGCCCCCCGCGGGCATCCTTGACGAATAGGTTCTCATCGTCCGGAAATGCTTGATTGATTGTCGGGATAAAAGATAACTTTTGATTCAATCCGGCCATATTGGATTGACCGGAGAGAATAAAAAGCCGGACTTTGTTGGCATTTCCGCCTTGAGCTTGGGTTGGTATCCAAACAAAAAAGCCAAACAGGAGGACCAAGAGGTGCCGTGACATTTTTCGGAGCATCGAATCTCCAAGGATTATGTGATTACAATTAAGTTGGGAGTTTAAATTAGAGATTACCACGGAAAGAACAGCTGAAGCAAAATCTTTTCCTAATTCTTTAAATTGGACAACAATTTTGCCCTGGGAGTAATACCTTTGGATAGGATTCCTTTTTGTCACTAAAATCCAAACATAGCATCAAACCTTATGCTTCGCTTTATTGAATTGGCCGGAAATTTTTCCTACTTTGCTTTTCGTTGCCTACCTGCAAGTGCCTTTTCCATTCGAAGGCCAGGTGAGTTGTTTGTTCAGTTATACACCATCTTGTTGGGGTCGCTTCCCCTGGCCATCGTCACCGGGTTGGCGATGGGAGTAGTAGTATGGATTCATCTGCACGGAGCCATCAGTGCCGAATATGTCCACAAAGTTCCGGAATATTTGGCCCTTGCGGTGGTCGTTGAATTTGCCCCATTGGGAGCAGGTTTGATTTTAGCCGGTCGAACCGGAGCCAGCCTCAGCGCGGATTTGGGGTCCATGAAGTTAACCGAGCAACTCGATGCCCTCGAAGTGATGGGCCAATCCCCCATGCGCAAACTGGTTGGGCCAAGGATTATGGCGTGCATTTTGAGCCTCCCCATCCTGACCATTTTCATTGCCTTCATTTCCATCGGCAGCAGCTACCTGGCGGAAATGATGGGCGGCAGTTTGTCCTGGACGCAATACAAGATGGATTGCCTGCGAAGTATGACGCTTCAGCGGATGATTCCTTCGACTCTAAAGACCATGGTGTTTGGTTTTTTAGTTGGGGTTACTGGTTGCTATTATGGAATGACGGCTCACGGAGGAACTGAAGGGGTCGGAAAAGCAGCTACTCAGGGAGTGGTCGTTTCCATTTTTGTGGTGATGGTTTCTAATGTGGTGTTGGTGAAGGTCATCCAGATGATCTTTGGCTAATGGCTCCACCTACTAAGGATGCTTCAACGTTTCAGTAATTTTTGTATCGCACTCATCAAGATCCTCTCCGATTCCGGCGACACCCGCGAAGCCCGCGGACTGGTTTCGTATCCCCCCTGGCTGTAGGCAATCTTGGTCCCGATATACCCCGGGGCGTAATCCCCATAAGCTGCCATGGCAATGAAAAGATTCGGACGTATCTTCTGAGCAGCCAATTGGTATTCCACAAAAAGCTCCCCCGGCAAGTGAAGAATTCGGGCTTTGCCCAAGGTGAGCGCGGATATATCAATTCCATCCTTCGCTTGGCAGCAGCGCAGCCAGACTAGATTCCGAGCCGCAGCAATCCGTTTGTTAACCGACTCTTTTTTGTTTCCCAGGATGGCGAGAAGATTCTCGGCACTTAGATGCGCGGCTGGGGGAAGTACAACGGAAACTGATTTCCAGTTTAAGTCTTTGGCGGTGATGGGCTCTCGTTTGGTATTTTCCAGGGCCAGCTTCATTCCCAAGGCAACCCTGTCGGCTAATATCTTGCGGTTTTTCTTGGAGCCATCATTCCACTTGCCCGCACCAATGTTACCGCCGGCACCATTGAAGTGAACGTGCAGGATTCCGCTTTTCTGTTGTCGCAGATTCCGGGCAATCCCGGGAAAATCAGGATTGGCCAAACCGGTTCGGTAGTAACTTTGCGGATGAGTCGCATAGTAGGTCAAAGCGACCAATGGTTTGTTCTTGTTCCAGAAGGATATCATCTTGAGATAAGGATCAATGGTGCCAACCGGCATGGCACGAATATTTGCATCCCGAGTTGCTGTCCAGCGGATGTATTTGACTTTGCCATCGGCTCCCAAAATTCGCCGATTGGATGCGACCTTCTCCACCTTGGCTTGTCCGAGACCAAGGCTGGTTACCGGTTGAGCTTTATCCACGGCAATCTTCACTGCATCCGCAGCCCGTTTCATCACATCCCGGGCAAATCCGGTATCATAAACCAGATGGTTCAAGTTGTATTCCGCTAGCAGACGGTCCGCCGAAAAATCACAGCGCGGAGCATCGTGCTGATGAAGAGCATGAACTGCCACCCGACTTGGAAGGGTACCTGCTGCTTTGGCCAACGCTTCGCGGAAAACTTTATGGCCGTCGTTCCCAATTCCAATCCAGTCTACCGCACACAAAACTATCGGTTGCTCATGGCCTAGCAAAACGATGCCCCGGCAACTTAAAGGAATCAGCACCTTTTTGGTTGGATCATAAGCCAACGGGCTGCCTATCGGCGGAGAAGCATCCACCGCAAATGAGCCGACCCTGATTTGTTCTTGGGCGAATGCGGAACTTTGAAAAGCAAGTGCAAGGAAAAGAAGAAATAGAGACCGGTTCATAATAAACTCCACAAAATCCGAAATTCGAAATCTGAGATGCGAAACAAATTCAAACACAAAACTCAAATGTTCGAGACCTATCAGGACTGATTTTGGTCCTCTGAAATTTGAGTTTTGTATTTGTTTCGAGTTTCGTTATTCGGATTTATTCCTTGGAACAATAACTAAGACTCAAAATGGCAAATGCCGTGGCTAATTCCGGTGTTCCTTCCCCAAAGGCCCGATTCTTATTGATCCATTTGCCGTCCGCTTGTTGCTTGGACGCCAGGGTTTCGAACAATTCCATCCGCCAGGGGTGTTTTTTTCCTTAGGCATCCACAAATACTTCCTCGCCCAAAGCATCCATCGCCTTACCAAAAGTATGGTAGTAGTAAAACAGTCCGGCTTGGCCCATGCCGGGATTTTCCTTCAAGGTGTAGTGGCGGCGAATCCAATCCACAGCGGCTTTGACACGCGGGTCTTTCTTGCCGACCCCGGCGTGGAGGAAGCTTTTTAACCCTCCGTAGGTCATTCCACCCAACGAGCGAAGGCCACCGTTTGGAGTTGCATACTTGTTCTTTTTGGAGACGAACGGAGTATAAGTAAAGCCGCCTAGATCGTCTTTGCTAGCCTTCTGGGCAAAAGCCAGGTTATTTTTCTTCTCTCCCGGAAGATTCTGACAGCGGGTGAGGAACACCAAAGCTTTCTGGATGGCCGGATCATCTTTGGGGACGCCTGCGGCCAACAACGCTTCGACAGAGAACACCGAGTTGGACAAATCCGGCCGGCTCTTTGGGTCGTAGCCAAACCCGCCATAGGCGGGGTCTTTGGAAAGGGATTCCGGTTCATCATGTTGAACGGTTTTCAAGAACTTGACCGCGTCTTTGAGGATGGCATCATATTTTCCCTCCTTGTTTCCTTCCTCAAGTGCCATGATGGCGACGGCCGTCGTGTAATTGGCCAGGAATTTGTTATAGATGCCGCCGTCTTCTTGAACTTGCTTGGTCAAATACTGTAATGTTTTTGCCACCACCGGGTCCTGGGGAGAATAGCCGTTGTTCAACAAAGCAACTCCAACCAAAGCGGAGATTCCCGGGCCTGCCCGCTGGGGTGCA
>CAZPPD010000204.1:0-8456 GCA_964588185.1 uncultured Alcaligenaceae bacterium
TGTTAGTTGCCATTGGAATTCTTAGGAGTTCATTCACGGACAATTTAAGATGATTATATCAGTTTGTTGGTTTCAGCGTTTCCCAGCTTTGCCTCTGTTGGATAGGACATTGTTCAGAGAGGCTGTTTCCCGTTACAATTGGAATGCGACAACAATCATAAAACCTATTGAGAAAAACCCAAAAGTCTGCGGCGGTAAAGCCAGTATCAAGGGAACTCGGATTCGAGTGCAAGATATTTACGTCCGTTACGAACTTCAGAAAAAAGTCCGGAGGACATCGTTACCAATTTTTCCCAGCTAACGCTTGCCGATGTCCACTCTGCTCTCCCCTATTATTTCGACCATCGCGAAGAAATTCACCAGGAGATCAATAACGCGGAAGGACTCCTCGAGAAGTTAAAGGAACAATTCCCGTCGAAACTAGTATGCTGGAGACAATAGAAATGCTTAGGTAACTACACTAACCCGAAGGGCAAGCGAGGGCCGCCTTGCTGGCCCTTTGGGTTAGTGTAGTTTACAAAGAATTATCCGGACGCGACATCATAACGCTTCGAATTATCTGAAGTCGGTGGAATCTTGTTATTTCAAGACCGCAAAGCCATCTCATAGACCCGCAGATTCCGGTCATAAAATGGAATCGCTAATTTCCTCCCGTCCGGGTGTATGTCAATATCCCGTGCTTCGCTTGGGAGGTTGGTAGTTTGATAGGAGCGTTCTTGATTCGGTCTCCAGAACCAGAGACGTCCGCCTCGGCCACTGCCGACGCTGGCTAGGAAACCATTGGGATGGAAGATGGCTCCATTAGCAGTTCCTCGGAAATTCTGAGTGGGGCGTAGCAAGTGGCGGCGTTCCCCGTTTTCCCAGTTGAACAACACAACGGCAGGTTTGCCCACCCCGGCAAAGGCGTTGGTCACATCTACAATGCCCGCACAGGCCAATAAAGATCCATCCTGATTAAACGCCATACCGCGAATGCCGCCGATGATCGCGCGAAAAGTTCGGTCATAGCGATGGAGGACTCCGGCATCCAGGCTTCGTTCCTCACGCCAATTGGAAAGATCCCATTGTTTAACCACCCCATTATGGTCACCGGAAACCAGGAAACGGCCACTCGGGTGGAAGGCAACATTATAAACGTGGCAATTGTGTCCTTCGATACGGCGGATCAAGCGGCCGTTTTCGGTGGACCATACTTTGACCAAATTATCGTTGCCGCAAGTGGCCGCCATCCGGCCGTTCGGACTGACAGCGACAGCGCGAATCCAGCCTTGGTGGGCTTCGTTGATAGTGCGTTCCGGGCGGGGATTATCCGCAGTAGCCGGCCACCAGATAAGTTTACCGTCATAGCCGCCGGAGATGAGCTTATTTCCTTGGGGAACAAATGCCAAGGACCTTACCCAGCTGGAATGGCCGTTGAGGGTCACCTTCTGGTTGTTTTCCAGCTTCCAGCGATGGATGCCGAAGTCCAGGGCTCCGGCAAAGACATACTGGCCCGTGAGATCGAAACGGCAGGCCAGTAAGGGTGCTCCGTGGCGAAAAGTATGCACCACTCGGGTTTGGGCCGGATTTACATTAGGAGGAGAAGCAGGTTGGTTTTGACTCATGCCAGCACCTCCCGAATCGCCTCAGCATCCGGGTCGGCCATGGGAATCGGGCGGTTGTCCACATAATGGTTCCGGGTGGGATCCAAACCCAAGGCCCGGAAGTAGGTATGGAACAAGTGGCCGGCGTGTACTTGGTGGTCAGTGACGGCAGTTCCTTGAGCATTAGTGCGACCCACGGCAGTTCCACCCCGGATGCCGCAGCCGCCAACGGCTATCGACCACGCCGTTCCCCAATGATCGCGGCCCAGCCGTTGATTGATCCTTGGTGTGCGGCCAAATTCCGACATGACAATAACCAGTGTGCTTTCCAGCATGCCGCTGTCATGCAGATCTTCCATTAGAGTGGCGAAGGTGCGGTCGAATTCTCCAAGTTGTTCCAAATGGAAATTGAAATTCTCGTAGTGGGTGTCGTAATTACTGTGAGTAACCTTTACAAAGGTGACTTCATTTTCCAGCAAGCGGCGGGCAAGCAAGCAGTTTTGCCCCAGGTCATGGTTACCGTATCGGTCTCGTACACGGGGATCGATACGCTCGACATCAAACAAGTGGCGACGCTGGATGATTTGTTGGGCTTGTTCGTAAGAATAGGCGTAGGCTTCGGTATCTGCGGTGCGGCGTCCCCGTTGGAAGCGACTATTCAGCCGGGCGCGGAAGGAATTCCGCTGCTGATCAATCTGAGAGGAGAGATTATTTGGGGGAACCAGGTTTGCGGGCGGGCGGCCATCCGCTAAGGTGACCGAGGCAAAACGCGGTCCCAGAAAAGCAGCTTCGCGGCGATTAAATCCGCTGGAGCCTCGGGGAGTAATATGGATGTAGCCGGGCAGAGGGCTTTCAACGGGAGCCATCAGCTTGGAGATAACACATCCTAAATGCGGGTATCGTTCGGCGGGAACGTCACGGCGGCCGGTTTGCATAAAGTAGGCCCCCTTGCCGTGATTGTTTTCCCTGGTGTTTATGCCGCGAATGAGGGCTAGTTTGTCCATGTGGCGTGAGGTGTGCGGGAGCAATTCACTGATGTGGATGCCAGCCACATTGGTGGGAATAGCTCGGAAGGGCCCACCGGTCGGAGCGCCGGGTTTGGGGTCCCAGGTTTCCAACTGGCTAACGCCGCCTTTGAGATCGATGAGTAAGACCCGTTTTTGATTGCGGCGGAGCTGGTCGGCTACTGCTTGAGAAGCCAGAGAACCGAGCCCGAATATTCCCGCGGCTCCAATGGCGGCTCCGCCGAAAAATTGCCGGCGTGATAAGCCGTGCTCCGGTGAGTTGCATGCGTAAGAAGCTTTCATGATAATCCCCCCTGATATAAACGCAGAAGGCGTTGGAGTGTGTTATTTTGAACCCTTAGTGGTTAAATCGAAATTCTGAGGAGGCTAGTAACGCCCAAGCCATTTCCTGGATTGCTGTGGTTCGGTTAGTTTGTCCATGGGCAAGAAAATCAGCGACGTCTTTCTTTTCTTCCATAGTTGGACGGCGAGTAAGAACACTCAGGAATAATTCTTCAGCCAGATCATCGGGGTTTTTGTGTTGGATCAGGCGATGAGTTAAGCTCCCGGTTCTTGGAGCTAACCAGTTACGGAGATTGGTCCCGTTTCGCATGAACAGAGATTGTTCCAAAGTGGCTTGGAAACCCAAATCTGCAGGATCCCCGGCTTTACCGCCGAATATGTTTATGAAAGGCCCCACACTCTTTGCCAAGCGGGCATAGATGGCAGGCTCGTTGGCTTTTTTCCCTTGCCGGCGCTTTTCGGCTTCGAGATTGCCGGTGGCTTGCATCGTGGCCCACGCCATTTGTTCGGGAGAAAGGGCCCGAAGCTGAGCGACGGCGAAATATTGTTCGGCGGGCATTTTTTTGCCTTCCGGCATCCGGCTGGAGCGCTGATACGTTTTGGAAAGCACAATCTCGCGGACGAAATTCTTGATATTGAACTTTTGCCTGGCAAATTCCCCGGCCAATAGTTCCAACAACTCGGGATGCGATGGCGGATTCTCCGGATGATCAAAATCCACCGGATGAACGATGCCCCGGCCCAGGAAAAGAGCCCAGAACCGGTTAGCCGCAGTTCGTTTGAATTGTTTGTAACCGGAGTCGGCCAGCATTGGTGCCAGTTTTTCCCGCCGGCTGAATTTGGGAACTCCGCCTTTGGTTTTGGATGGCTTGACCACATATTCCTTGCCTTTTGGGAATGCGGGTTCCTTGATTAAACTGCCAAAAGGCAACCGCGGGCCCGTTTTCTTGGTGACTTTGGGAACGAAGACCGAGGAGAAAGAAACTTCGCCCACGGCCTTTTCGGCCAGCACGGTTTTCTTCGCCTTCTTATCCGTAAATAAATAGCTGCGATTAAAGAAGGCAAAGATGCCGTAATAATGTTCTTGTTTGTATGCGTTCACCATGGGATGGTCGTGGCATTGAGCACATTGCAGGTTCATGCCCAGAAATAAACGGCTGACATCCTTGGTAATCAAGTTTGGTTCACCCTGCCTGTCCAAGAAAAACTTGGCGGCGGGCTGAGTCTTGGCATCATTGGCCGCGAGGACTTCCCGAACCAATTGATCGTAGGGTTTGTTTTGGGCGAAGGAATCATACAGATATTTCTGCCACTGGGCGGATTTTACATATTTATCCGGGCGGCGTTCCATCCACAGGGTATCAAAGGTGATTTGCAGGTGCCGGGCAAAGCGGGGATGAGCTAACAACTTGTCAATCAACTTGATTCGTTTGTCCGGGGTAGAATCATTAAAGAAAGAGCGGGCTTCATCAACCGAGGGGATAACTCCATGCAGATCCAAATAGATTCGGCGGAGGAATTCTTCATCCCCGGCTACGGGAGCTGCTTTGGATTGGTAATTGGGTAGCCCTTTGGCGATTAGCTGATCAATTTTGTCGTGGAGCGGAACATCCGCGAGGGCGGATATCGGGACTAGCAAAATCAAACCGGTCGATACAAACAAAGAAAGTCGGATTCCCATGGCAGTTCCTTTGGGGGGTGGGAATAGGTTGATGAAAATCCTCGGGATGAAGTTGAAGGGCAGGATTTTTTAATTGTCCATTGTGTTTTTTGTGGAGTCAAGAAGGATTTTGGATTTATGCGATCCAATCAATAAGCCGACAGTTTCCCACTCCTCCGTTTGTCAGCGGCCCCGAAATAAAAGCCGGTTTTTGGATCGACCCGAATGGAATGGGCATCCCCTTGGGAGGGAAGAAGCTGAATTTGATGTCCCATGGATTTGAGTTGCTTCACCAAGGTTTCTGTCGCCCCTTTCTTTTCCAGATAAGCTTTGTCGGGAAACCATTGATGGTGGAATCTCGGAGCCTCCACCGCTTGGCGAACATTCATTTGAAAATCAATGGTATTGACCACCATGCAGAGAACAGTATTGATGATGGTTCGTCCACCGGGGCTTCCGGTAACCAAAAATACCTTTCCGTCCTTTGCAACGATGGTGGGCGATTGGGAACTGAGCATTTTTTTGCCGGGAGCGATAAGGTTGGGCTTGGTGCCGATGAAGCCCTTCCGGTCGGTGTATCCCGGATGCCAATTGAAATCCAGCATCTCATTATTCAGGAGAAAACCGGCTCCTTTGACAACCACTCGGGACCCATATCTTCGCTCTAAGGTATAAGTGTTGGAAACGGCCATCCCGTCCTTATCGATGATCGAAAAGTGAGTGGTGTTGGTGCCTTCTTCGGCGATGGGGATATTCGGGGCAAGCGTTACACTGGGGGTAGCCTTCTTGGAATTAATATCACGGAACAACTTTTGGGCATATTGCTTGGTAAGAAGATGTTTGGGGATAGTTGTGAATTTGGGATCCCCCAAATAGCGGGCCCGGTCACAATAGGCTCGCCGCATGGTTTCAATCATTAGGTGATAGGTTTGCGGAGAATAACGGCCTAATTTTTTCAGGTTGGCGTTTTCCAGTACATTCAGCATTTCCACCAGGCAGACGCCCCCGGAACTGGGCGGCGGGGCACCATAAACATCATAGCCTCGATAGGTACCATGAATTGGTTTGCGAACTTCGGCATGGTAATTGGCCAAGTCCTGCTTGGTAATCAATCCCCCGCCGGACTTCATTTCGGCGACTATTTGGCCGGAAATAGAGCCCTGGTAAAATTCATCGGGGCCTTTTTCCGCAATCAGGCGAAGCGTTTTGGCCAAGTCGGGTTGAACCAAGCGGTCTCCTTCTTTCCAGGGGCTGCCTTGTTTGTTGGCGAAGACTCTTTGAAATTCGGCGTTTTCTTTGGTCTTGCTTAAGATTTGGTTCAATGAGCCGGCAACGTGTTTATCGAGAATGAACCCTCCCTCTGCGAGTCTGACGGACGGAATAACCAGGGTTTTCCAAGGAAGCTTGCCGAACTTTTCATGTGCCAAAGCCAATCCCCGAACGGTGCCCGGTGTCCCAATCACCTTGTGACCATAGCGGTCGGCTCCTTTGGGGTACATATTCTTGGCCGCGGCAGCAGGAGCGGTTTCGCGGTAGTCAATGACTGCCGGTTTTGCCTTGGGTGGATGGACGACCATAAAACCGCCGCCGCCTATGTTGCCGGCTTCGGGATAGGTGACTGCCAAGGCGAAAGCAACGGCTACTGCGGCGTCGACGGAAGAGCCGCCTTTCTTGAGAATGGTTAGACCGATATCCGAAGCAGGGGCGGATACCGAAACGACCATGCCGTGTTTGGCACGGATGGGTTTTGCTAGCGGTTGGCAATTACTTTCCTGCGGAAAAATAAATAGTAGGATTAGGAATAAAATCCCTAATTTCTTGTTTATCATGCCAACCATATAAATCTCTGAGTTATAACTATTGAGCCGAGGTAATTGTTGTCGGTTGTGTTTTTTGATTTACATTCGGTTCAAGTTTCTTTTGCCCAGGTTCAACTTCCGCCTTTTTTGAGTCCGGTAAAATGATAGGGGAGTTGTTTAAGGGCCGGGCGAGGAAATTAATGAAGTTATTTCGGTTATTAATTTTGCCGGTAGTTTTTGCGACTACACTCTCTTTGAGGTTTTCCATGGTAAAAGGAGCGTCCGATTGTGGGCGAACAATTACATAAGTGGGAAGGGCGAAGTCTCCAATTACATCTTGTAACTCCATGTTTTCTCTAGCTTTGGCTGCTGCTTGTGATGATGTCAATGAAGGGTCCGGAACGGTATCTGTATATAACTGAACCCTTACATATTTCTCCAGTAGTTCCTTTACTTTTGGATTGGGGAATACATTATTCTCATTATCACGGCAGTTAGTGCAATTAACTCCGGTAAAGTCCACGAATAGATATTTGCCTTCCTTTTGAGCTTCCTCCCAAGCAATTTCTATATCCCGATACCATTCCAATTCCTCGCCGGTTTCCCGGAATTGAGGGGGTAAGAAAGCTACTATTCCTTGGGATATAATTCCTTCCGGTTTTACACCAAATAGGATTGGGGTCATATACATAGCCAATCCCAAGAAAATAGTGGCGAATACCATGCGAATAACTCCGATATTTTCGGATGGGCCATCATGAGGAAGACGGAAGACTCCCAGTAAATATATTCCCGTGGCTAAAGATAAGGCGATCCAGGAACAAAGAACAGTATCAAAGTTAAATATCCAAGGGCTTCCGGGGTTGAGGGCGATATCGGTATTGGCAAGGAACTTTAGGGCTGCACCTAATTCTAAGAATCCCATGGTTACTTTAATAGAATTCATCCAGTTTCCACTTTTGGGCAAACGCTTTAACAGTGTGGGAAATAATGCCAGGAAGAAAAAGGGAGCCGCAAATACAATCGAATATACTAATGCAGCCAATAATAAGTGCATAAAGGGCGGACGTAATCCGGCTACGGGAGCCAATAGAACTCCCAGAAATGGTCCGGTGCAAGTGAAGCTGGTAATCGTAAAAGTCAAGGCCATGAAAATCGAACCAATAAGGCTGCTGCCTTCACGTGCAGAGGTGAATTGAGTCAAAAAATGCGGCAATTCAATGTCATACATTCCGAACAGGCTGAAGGCAAAGAATATTAAAATCCCTCCAAGAGCCAAATTAAACCAAGCATTATTGGCCAAGTCGATTACTACTTTTCCAAAGATTAAAATTACACATGTCAGCAATAGTATAATGGTCAATGAATAAACACTGGCCGATAGCATCGGATTATGATGTTCTTTCTCCGATTGCTTGATAAAGAAGTTGACGGTGATTGTTAACATGGGAAAGACACACGGGGTAAGGAGCATCAAAAAGGCCCCAATTGCCGCAGCTCCCATTAACCCGAAGAGGGTGGAATTATTGGTTTGATTGGAATCGGAAGCGGTTGTGTTGGTGGGAGCAGTAGAATTCGATTCAATATCCTTAGTCTTCTCAAGGCGCTTCTTATCCTTGGCAGATAGTTGGACAGGTTTTTTTTCCGAGACATCAATTTTGAATTCCAGCCCGGGGTAGTCTCCGGTGACACAAATCCCTTTACAAACTTGGATCTTCATGTTGATTGGGATCGTTTTGGATCCGGGTTTGGCATCGGGGAGGACCACAAATTCATAGGTCCAAGCGAATGGTTTTTTGTGCTTATAATCCCCACTTTTGTCTTGTTGCGGTTCGCTTTCTTTGGGCGGCAAGAAAACTTGTATATTTTCCCCGGTTCCAAAAGTGATCTTTGGCTTGGTCCCTTGGTTTTGATTGGGGGCATATTTTGTGATGGGATAGGTGTAATGCCCCGGGGAAAGTGTTCCTTTCAAAGTTACCGTAAATTTTTTCCCGCGGTCCACTTTTTTAGGTTGGACTTTGATATCAAACTTCAGGTTGTCAACTAGGAATTGGGTCCTTCTATCAAGTTTCTTATTCCCGGATTTATTTTCAGGTGATTGTCCATA
>CAZPPD010000205.1:0-8449 GCA_964588185.1 uncultured Alcaligenaceae bacterium
GTTAAAGACCAAGGGACTGGCTTTAAATTCCGGGGTGTAATATACCATTCCCAAGGACTTGATCACCCGTTTAACCTTGGCCAGCGCCCCGAGCGTATTCATGAGCGTGCTTAAGATTGCCAGCCCGGTCTGCTTGGCCGCTTGTTTGCCTTGTTCCAAATCCAAATCCGCCCCCACTCTTCCCGTCATTAGCTTTCCATCGGGCAACAACGGCCCATGCCCAGAAACATATAGGATATTACCTACTTGCACCGCCGGTTTGTACTTGGCCACGGGTTTTGGAGGAGGGGGCAAAGTTAGTTGCATTTCTTCAATGCGTTTATCCGGATTTGCCACGGGAACTCTCCTATTACTGCCCCTTGAATTGGGCAGGCCTACATTTTTCTGAAGGAGATAAAGTAATCGGCGGTTTCGGCCGGGTCAAGGAGTGAGATCAAAAAAAGGAGGAATTGCCGGGAAATTCATACGATTGCTCCAACTGTGTTGGGTGAACTTCCCGAGTTTTCTAATATTTCATGTCCTAGAAGCGTTTGACGCATCCCGTGATTGCAATTTTAGTCGGCAAGCGTTCAATACTGGAAGCACCGAAGAAACCGACAATTCCTTCGGTGTTGTCCAAGATGTATTGAGCATCCTCCGGTTCCGAAATGGGGCCGCCGTGGCAGAGCACCAAAACATCCGATCGAACTTTCTTGGCGGCGTCATGCATGGCTTGAACCCGTTTGGCGGATTCTTCCAGAGTTAATGCCGTAGACGCACCAATCGAACCTTTGGTGGTCAATCCCATGTGGGGAATCAGAACATCAGCTCCGGCTTCGGCCATCGCTTGGGCTTCGCCGGGATTGAAGATATACGGACAGGTGAGCAAGCCAAGATCGTGGGCTTGGCGGATCATGTCTACTTCCAATCCATAGCCCATACCGGTTTCTTCCAATCCGGTGCGATAAGTGCCGTCAATCAATCCCACGGTTGGGAAGTTTTGCACACCACTGAAACCTACGGCTTTGACCTCTTGCAAAAACAGTTTCATCACCCGGAAGGGATCGGTCCCGCATACACCAGCCAAAACGGGGATGTTTTTGACAACCGGGAGCACTTCCCGTGACATCTCCATGACAATTTGGTTGGCATCGCCATAGGGCATCATGCCGCTTAAGCTTCCGCGTCCCGCCATGCGAAAGCGGCCGGAGTTGTAGATGATGATCAAATCAATTCCGCCGGCTTCAGCACATTTTGCACTGATCCCGGTACCGGCACCGCCGCCGATGATCGGCTTGCCGGCTTTGAGTTGGCCTTGCAAGCGGGATAGACATTCTTCGCGGGAAAAAAAGCTCATCTTGGTCTCACTTTTTTCATGTCACCGTTAGAAGAAAAACCGGCTGATATCCATGAAGATCACAAATATCATCAGCCCGGCCAGGAATAGCAATCCCGCCGTGGTGGCCCAACCCCGGACTTTTTCGGGAGCGGGTTTGCCGCGAACTCCTTCATAGAGAAGAAATACCATGTGGCCGCCGTCGAGAACCGGGATGGGTAGGAAATTGATCACGGCCAGGTTGATGGAAATAATCCCCAGGAAATAAATGAACTCCCAGAAATCCAAACCGGCGTAGTGGTAGGCCACGCTGGCAATCATTACCGGCCCGCCCATGATTTTCGGGGATACACTTCCGGTTACCAGGCCGCGAATGCTCCAGAATACCTCCATTACACGGTTGTGGGTGTCTCGTAATCCCAAGGCCACGGCATCAAAGAAATTCTTGGACTTTTGGATGCGATAGTCGCCTTGCAGATTGATTCCGCGCTCTGATTTAGGCCAATCCTTGGAATCCTCAGGAAATAGCTCCAACTTTACCGGTTCCTCCTCCCCTGCCCGGTTAACGGTCAGGACTACTTTTTTGAGTTGGGAGAATTGCAGGGTGGCGAAAACTTTTGCCCACTGGTCCGGTTCCAGGTCGTGTTCTTCTTCAACATCATCTTCGACTTCTTCAGTGTCTTTTTTTTCTTTGATCCAGAAAAACTTTATTTTGCTGACCACATCACCAGGTTTGAGACTTTCCTCCTCGGCCAGAAACTTGGGGTCGACGTGAGAAACGGTGGTGCGAACTTGATAACCAATCCCCAACTCCGGAATTGCCCAGGGGGAATCCATTGTCATGGGATAAATGTCTGCAAATTCCCAAGAATAATCCCAGTCCAGTTCCAACTCCGGGTCCGGGTTAACAAATTGCTTTTTGTCTGTTCCGTTGGGATCAATGTTTTGGCGTTTGACGCGAATTTTGACTTTCCAGAATTCTTCGGGGATCTCTTTGCCCTTTTTCTCAGCCATTTTTAGATTCCGGGCCCATTGTTTTAATTCACTGGGTAGGCGCAAAGGATCCAGTCTTTTTTCCGTAACCAACTCATTCTGAGCCAACCAGGGAACAACAGTGATGGGCGGGAGAAAGGTAGCCGAAGAGAGAAAAGCGGCGTTCTCATCCAACGGATTGGCGGGATTTCCCAGGAAAATCGTGGTGTGTCCCGGGACTCTCACCACGACTTGTTTAATAACGTCGCCATCCAAATTTTCTTGTTTGGCTTGCAAGCCTGCTTTGGCTCCGGGAGAATTCTTTCGGATCTTGGTGGTCTCTCCCATCGCCATCACGGCCCCTAAAGTCCGATGATAAGCGGGAGCAACGGTAATATCCTCCGTGCTGCCGTCTTTGCGGCGAACGCGGATGGTCACATCCTGGTCGGCTAACAAATCCATCCGCCGCAAATATTCGAAGTAGTTCTTTTGATCCGTTTTCCGGGGGTCTTCTCCCAACTCGGTTACTTCTTTTGGATTGTCCGGATCGGAAGTTGCAATGATTTCATCGTCAAATTCGAAAGTTCCCTTAATGGGATTTCGCGCCGGGCTGTTGTACATGGTAGGGGCGGTCCATTTTCTTCCCCCGTAGAGTTTGTCGAATAACTCCAATCGCTTGGGCGGAGAAATGCCAATAAACGGCCGGCCACTCTTTTCGCTCATCTCCGGGGCGATGCCGATGGTGACTTCTTTCTTTCCCGGGAGCTTATAAGAGAGGGGCATATCTTGGCCGTGCCAACGCATCACGGAAACAATGAGGTCTTCAAAGTGCGGGTTTTCGATATTGCCGACCATCTCAATAGTGGCTCCGGGAGGCAGTCCTTCTTCAAAAGCCGGGGCTCCACTATCGACGGTTCCGATGACCGCCGCGGGCCGCTTTTTCCCGGGAACCTCAAAGACCACCACAAAACAGATAACGGCAAGAATCGCGTTCATGATCACGCCGGCGGAAATAATCGCCATCCGCTGAAGGACGGTCTTATTCCGGTAAGATCTTGGGTCGTCCTCACTGCCGTCGCTTTCTTCGCTGCCATCGACCTGCCCAACCATCTGCACGTAACCACCCAGAGGAATGATGCCAATTTTGTACAGCGTCTCGCCCCAACGGTAACTACAGCCGGGAATAGCGGGGCCGAATCCGATGGAAAAAGTTTGCACGTGGACATCGCACCATTTGGCGACCAGGAAATGGCCCAACTCGTGGACAAAGATAACCAACCCAAGGCCGACCGCGACTTTGGCGCAGACTAAAAATCCGCCCAATCCAAGATTGAAGTAAATCAAGGCTCCTAAAAGGGCAACCACGGCGATGAAAGGACCGTTTTGCGACAGCCATTGGCCGGGAGTGAGTTCCGCATTAACCGGAGCATCCCCTTCCGGTTTTTCGTTGCCATCTCCCTTAGGAAAATTGGTTATCTCCGGATTACCGTTTATCTCGGGGTTTTGCTCAGTGTTTTTGTTGCTTTCCAACGACTTACCTCCTGTCGTGCCCAACGGTCGATGCTGTGTAATTCGGTGAGCGTCGGCTGAGCACTATAATGGTGATTCATAAGAATTTCGCGGCAGATTTGGGAGATTTCCAAAAAGCGAATTTCCCCGGCCAAGAATCGGCCGACCGCAGCTTCATTGGCCGCATTAAAGACGGCCCCACAGGTCCCGCCTCGTTTCGCGACCTCAAAACCTAATTGTAGGGCTGGAAAATTATCCAGATCGGGTTGTTCGAAATTCCAGGACGATAATTCCTGCCAAGCTAACCTCCGGGTAGGTCCGGAAACCCGCTCCGGATAAGTCAAAGCATATTGTATCGGAAGACGCATATCCGGTGGAGAAAGTTGGGCAATTATTGACCCATCTTTGAATTCAACAAACGAATGAATAATGGATTCCGGGTGAATGATGACTTGGATCTGCTCCGGTTCCAGGTCAAAAAGCCACCGGGCCTCGATGACCTCTAAAGCTTTGTTCGTCATCGTGGCGGAATCTACCGTAATCTTCGGGCCCATTTTCCAGGTAGGATGCTGCAAGGCATCCTCGACGGTAACTTCTTCCAATTCCTGGTAGGATTTTCCCCGAAAGGGCCCGCCACTGGCCGTTAAGACAATCCGTTCTACCTCATTTCGCCGGCCGCTATGCATTGCCTGAAAAAGGGCACTGTGTTCGCTGTCCACCGGAAGGATATGGGCGTTATTTCGTCGGGCCAGATTCATCACTAGCGGTCCGGCCATCACCAGGGTTTCTTTGTTGGCAACCGCTACTGTTTTTCCCGCTTCCAAAGCCGCCCAGGTACCTGCCAACCCTGCAGAACCAACGATGGCGGTTACTACCACCTGTGTTTCGGGATCCGATACCATGGTGTGAACGCCGTCCAGACCGGAAAGAAGTTCTGTACTCTCAGGTAGGGATGCTTTGTCAATCTCATGCAAATCTTTTTCGCCGGTTAGGGTTATCCAGCGTGGGCAAAAGCGGTTAGCTTGTTCCACAAGTTGTTGCCAACTATTATGAGCGCTCAAGCCGTAAGCATTTAAACGCTTTGACAGATGAGAAATGACGTCCAGGGTATTGGTACCAATGGATCCGGTGGAGCCGAGAATGACCACGTTTCGGGGGTTGATATTGGAAATGTCTTGGGGGGAAGGTTGCACAATTCACCCAATCCCTGGTTGGCGATATTAGTTACCGGCAAGTACCAATTTGAAGCGACATTATTGTAACGCTCAACCCTAAAGGGGAGCAAGTTTACTTCAAATTCAGATTTAGGCCCCCGAAACTGGCACTCGCTGAATACAATATAAAATATGGGAGAGATTAGAATTTACCTCCGAGAGAAGATGCCATAATGCATAAATTATTACTTACCTTTCTTGGAACCATTCTTTGGGTGACGCCGCTGTTGGCGGATACTGCTGCCGAGCGAGGCAAGAAAGCATTGGAACGGCGCAATTTCAATCCTCCGGGGTGGACTTATGGTGCCTTTGACAAAACTTGGAAATTCTGGGGAAAAGGTCTAAAAGAACAGCCCAAAGATTACGCCAAGCATTTCATGCTGCGGTACGGCATGCATCCTGCTCCTTTTGACAACGGCAAATACCCAATGGGGCTACGCGAGGCCCGAGGATTTGTCGGCGATTTTTCCGGAAAAGGACTCACTACGGATTGCTTGCTGTGCCATGGCAGTTCTATTTTCGGTAACAGCTATGTGGGATTAGGAAATTCATCGTTGGATATTCAAGCCTATTTTGAGGAGATGAATTTGGCTTCCGGCGGGAAAGGTAAGTTTCCCATTACCTTTAGCAATACACGCGGCACCACGGAAGCGGGCATGTTTGCAATCTTCCTACTTTCTTATCGCCAGCCGAATTTGAATTTCCGGACAAAGCCAATAAAGTTGGACTACCGGGATGATATGTGCGAGGATGTTCCGGCTTGGTGGTTGCTGCATAAGAAGAAAACTATGTACCACACCGGAGCGACTCCTGCTAAATCAGTCCGGTCGCTAATGCAATTTATGTTGGCTTCGGTGAATGGCAGGAAAACCTTCGAGAAGGAAGAGAGCACCTTCCAGGATTTACAAGCCTACATCTTAAGTTTGCGTGCTCCCAAATATCCATTTGCTATCGACCAAAGCTTGGCAAACCAAGGAAAACGGATCTTTGAAAAGAATTGTTCCTCTTGTCATGGGACCTACGGCAATGAATGGACTTACCCGAACAAGGTGATTCCTTTGGAGATTATTGGGACGGATAAAACACGCTATATCGGCATTTCTCGCGAATGGGGTCACTACTACAACAAGACGTGGTTCGCCAAGGAAAAGAAAACCGAAGACGGCTACGAATATAAAGTACGTAACACCCGGGGGTACCAAGCTCCGCCGTTAGACGGAATTTGGGCCACGGCTCCTTACTTGCACAATGGTTCTGTACCAACTGTTTACCATATGCTTAATTCCAAAACCCGACCGGAGATCTTCACTCGTTCCTATCAGACTCGTGAAGAAGATTACGATAAGGAAAAATTAGGATGGAAAGTGCAAAGCCTGGAGACGGGTGCAAGCCCCAAAATGCCCGGAATTGAACGCCGCAAAATCTATAATACCCGTTTGCCCGGCCGCGGGAATCAGGGGCATACCTTTGGAGATAACCTTTCCGAAAGCGAACGGTCTGCAGTTATTGAGTATTTAAAAACCCTCTGACCCAAACCCCAACTTTATGAAGCCCACCAACATTAAGATCAAAGGTATTCACTTCGATTACGAGGATTATCAGTATCGAACGCCCATTAAATTTGGGGGCGTGGCCTTGGATCGGGCAAGTATTTTAAATGTCCACTGCCAAGTGGAAACTTTGGCGGGTAAGACCGCCGAAGGATTCGGGTCCATGCCGATGGGTAATGTCTGGGCGTTTCCCTCCAAGGTCATGCCCTACGAACAAACATTGTTGGCTATGAAAACCATGGTTGCACGCGTAGCCAAGATCACTTCTGAATATTCCGGGAAAGGTCATCCCATCGACATCACCCATACCCTGGAACCGGAATACCTCAAAGCGGCCAAGGGGGTCCAAAGCACCTTAAATTTGCCCGAGGCCATTCCGCCATTATGTACCCTAGTTGCTGCCAGCTCATTTGATGCTGCTATGCATGATGCGTTTGGAAAAGCGCATGGCTTAAATTGTTATCACACCTATGGACCTGATTTTTTAGAGCCGGACCTTGGCCATTTTCTTGGGCAGGATTTTGCCGGAGAAAGTTTGGACCGGTACATTGCCCGGGAACCTAAAGCGGAGATGCCGCTTTACCATCTGATCGGGGCTTTAGATCCCCTGCAAGAGCAGGATATTACCAAGCGAATCGATGACGGCTTGCCGGAAACCTTACCGGAATGGATTCACCGGGATGGGCTTACCCATCTGAAAATCAAATTAAATGGCGATGAACTGGATTGGGATGTTAATCGAGTCGGCCGCATTGACCAGGTAACCGCAAAAACCCAACAGCAGCGGGGAGTAAGTCAATGGTATTATTCCCTGGATTTCAACGAACGTTGCCCCGACGTCAATTATCTGCTGGAGATGCTGGCAAAAGTAAAAGAGCAGCAACCCGATGGATTTGAGCGTATCCAATACATTGAACAACCCACAGCCCGGGACCTGAAGGCAAACCGCCAGAACGTAATGCACGAAGCTTCGAAAATCCGCCCGGTGGTGATTGATGAGTCGCTGGTTGATTTGGAGAGCTTGCTGCTTGCTCGGGAAATGGGATACACGGGAGTGGCGTTCAAAGCTTGCAAGGGCCAGAGTCAATCGCTATTGCTAGCCGCGGCTGCCCAGAAATATGGCATGTTCTTGTGCGTCCAAGATTTAACATGTCCCGGGGCTTCCCTCATTCATTCCGCCGGACTGGCCGCCCACATTCCCGGGGTGGCCGCCATTGAAGCCAACGCTCGGCAATACATGCCTACGGCAAATCAGCCTTGGGAAGAACGATTCCCGGGAATTTTTCGCTTCACCAATGGGAAAATGAAGACAGGCTTGCTCAATGGTTTGGGTTTAAGTGCGATCTAATCCGTTGCATTGCAAAAAGGCAAAAACCAGCTATCGAACGGATAAACTGAGAGGGCAGGGAGCCTGACCTTGGGACGCCCGTTCCGACAAATAGGTACCAAAACGGCGGATATAGTGGGCGGGGAGTTCCAGCGGATAACGCCCGGGAGGCTTAAGGTTCAACCGCTTGGCTACATGGCGAATAAAGCCGACACAGTCGCAGGGAGCCGTGTTCCAGCACAAACGGAATCGGCGTCCGGCTTTGAAACCCCATTTCATTTGTTTTGTCAGCAAAAACTCTTCCTTGGAAACCGGAATGATTACCCAGTCTCTTGGTTTGCAAAGGGAGCCTCGAATGATCTCGTCATCAATGTAACCCGGGACTGTTTGCAGGATTCCCAGCCCAAAACAGGGATGAAAACCAAAGGCCTCGACAATTCCTAATGAGTCGGGAGAGGAGGCATTGGATTTATAAAGAACCAAAAAAGCATGGCCGGTGGAAAAGGGAATGGCCGATGCCCGGAAGGCATAATAGCCAACGGCGTAGCGAGTTGGGGTGGGC
>CAZPPD010000206.1:0-8444 GCA_964588185.1 uncultured Alcaligenaceae bacterium
GGTCCAATTTTCCCGTTGTTGCCAAACAAAATGAAAATTATCTGGGGGAAGGACCTAAGGAACCGCAAGAGTTTTTTCCAGAACAACCGGTAGCAATGTCGGAGGTTGCTCGCCGAGCCTTACTCAGTGCCTTCGCCCCCGCTTCGGTACTTGTAAATCGAAAGCATGAAATTCTTTACTTCCACGGACCTACTTCGAAGTATTTTGAACTACCTAGCGGCGAGCCTACCCAAGACTTAATGGCTATGGCCCGAGAGGGGTTACGCAGTAAACTTCGAGGTGTTCTGCAACGAGCCAATTCGGAAAAGAAGATTGTTTCTACGGTTGCAGGACGCGTTATTCGCAACGGGGAAGTGGTCTCGGTACAAATTACAGTTCGCCCCGTCGAGGGACAAAGGAACGAAGAACCGTTATTCCTGGTAAGTTTCAGTGATGAAGGGAAACGATCAACCCTTCAACCAAAGCCCCCCGAAACAAAAAAGCAAGCCTCGGAGAAATCGGTAGAACATGATGAAGCGATCCAACAGTTGGAATATGAACTGCAAGCAACTCGAGAAGATTTGCAAACGACCATCGAAGAATTGGAGACCTCCAATGAAGAACTAAAAGCCTCGAATGAAGAGGTTATGTCTATGAACGAGGAGCTTCAGTCCACCAATGAAGAATTGGAAACTTCTCGGGAAGAATTGCAATCTCTCAATGAAGAACTGAGCACAGTAAACAGCCAACTCGAAGATAAAGTCGCCGAGTTGGAGGCAACCAATAACGACCTCAACAACCTCCTGACAAGTACCAACATTGCCACCATTTTTCTGGACATGGATTTACGAATTCGCCGCTTCACACCGATAACTAAAGATCTCCTCAACCTGATTCCGGGAGATGTTGGCCGTCCGGTCAGCGATTTGTCGCCTCGCGTATACGATCCGGATTTGTTGCCCGATGCCGAGAAGGTCCTGGAGAACCTCGCTCCTTTGGAAAAAGAAGTTTACGACAGCAGCGGGCATTGGTACATCCGCCGTATTTTGCCCTACCGTACTAGTGAAAACAAAATCGACGGGGTAGTCGTAACTTTTAGCGATATCAGCCAATTCAAGGCTGCTTCCGATCAGATTCGCATTCGTGAGCGCCAGCAAGCAGTAGTTGCTCAACTCGGGAGGGCAGCTCTTATCGGCACCGATTTGGATTCCCTTTTTGAACAGGCTACCAAACAGTTAGCCGAAGTATTGGAAGTGGAATTCTCTAAGGTGCTGGAATTGCTACCAAAGGGAAAGGGATTCTTATTAAGGGCCGGTGTAGGTTGGAAAGATGGCTTGGTGGGAAAAGCAAAGGTTTCCAGCGGCTTGAATTCCCAAGCCGGATTTACCCTCCATTCCGCTACGCCTGTAATTGTGGAGGATTTAGCCGCCGAAACCCGATTCTTAGGTCCAAAGTTACTAATCGATCACCAGGTCATCAGCGGCATGAGTGTAATTATTGAGGGGAGAGATTCCCCCTTTGGTGTCCTTGGAGTTCATTCTAAGGAGAAGTTGCAATTTACAGTCGATGACGTAAATTTCCTTCAAGCGGTAGCCAATGTTTTAGGGGAATCCATAAGTCATCATCGTGCGGAACATGCCCTTAAAGAAAGCGAACATCGCCTGCAAACAATAGCCGATTCGGTACCTGTACTAATTTCGTATGTGGAGAAGGATCTAAACTACCGGTTTAACAACCGCCGCTATCAGGATTGGTTTCAATGTTTGCCGGAGGATATGAACGGCAAACCAATAAAGGAAGTGCTGGGCGAACAAATCTTTTCCAAAGTAGAACCGTATATCCGGGAGGTCCTCAAGGGAGAGGCTCAATCTTATGAGTTGGAAATGGAAGTACCGGAAGGTTCGCCGCGTCACGTAAACATTCAATACGTCCCGCACTTCGACAAAAATAATGAGGTAATTGGTTTCTTCACCGTCGTTCAAGACATTCGAAGCATGGTGGATGCCAAAGTACAGGCGGCTATGCTCGATACTTCGGAAAACGAACGCAAGCGGATTGGTCAGGACCTGCATGATACCACCGGCCAAATATTGACTGGGTTGTCCTTTATGGCTCAGAGCCTAATTGATCCGCTCCGGGAAAAAGCCCCCCATGAAGCCAAGACCGCCGAGAAAATGGCACAAGAAATCGAGAAAGCAGTTGGTCAGATTCGCCGGATAGTTCGAGGTCTGATGCCGGTTGAACTGGACGAGCAAGGACTGCGGACTGCCCTGGAAGAGTTGGCCAAATACATCCGGGATCAGTATCCAATTTCGTGCACCTTAGAGTGCGATCAGCAGTTAACCTTAGAGAGTTCGGAAATCACCACCAATTTGTACCGTATTGCTCAGGAAGCGATCACTAACGCAATCCGGCATGGAAATGCAAAAAATATTATCGTCCGGCTGCGAAAGAGGGAGCATCAACTCGCTTTGGATATCCGGGATGATGGAGTTGGAATGCCCAAAAACCTAGGTCCTTTGCAGGGAAAAGGATTGCAAATTATGCGCTATCGTGCCGAAAAGATTGGTGCGAAATTTAACATTCATTCTCCCGAAAGCGGAGGTGCGCGAGTGGTATGCCGTTTGCAACTCCCAGTAGAAAACTAATCCCATTTTCAAATTATGAGCATTGCAGCAATGGGGAAAAAGAAACCTTCCGGGGTCAAGAAAACCCAAATCCTAATAGTTGACGATCACCCAATTGTCCGGGCCGGCTTTGCTTTGTTGATCTCCCAGCAAGCCGACATGGAGGTTTGCGGCGAAGCAGAGTCGATCCTGGAAGCAGTGAAACTCACCCGTGAAAAGAATCCGAATGTTGTTGTAGTTGATATTTCGTTGAAGGACTCGAACGGATTGGACCTAATCCGGCGGGTCCAGGCGATGGACGAATCGATTCTCATTTTGGTCTGTTCCATGCATGACGAAAGCCTCTATGCCGAGCGAGCCATTCGAGCCGGGGCGAGAGGTTATGTGAATAAACAAGTTGCCTCGCGAAAGATGATAGAAGCGATTCGTACTGTCGTTGGCGGGAAAATATATTTGAGTGAAGAGATGTCCCAGCGACTCCTTCAGACCGCTACCGGGATAAGTCAAATCAACACGTCCCCAATGGAAACCTTATCCGACCGGGAGCTAACCGTCTTTGAACTGATTGGACAAGGACAATCGACTAAAAAAATTGCCGAACAACTGCACCTCAGCATTAAAACCATTGAAACCTATCGTGAGAAAATCAAAGAAAAACTCCACTTGGAAGACGCCACCGAACTGACTCGCCATGCGGTCCAATGGGTACTCGAAAAGCCGTAATGGGCGTTGATTACGAAGGATGAATGGAATCGGGAAGGGATTTGTCTAAAGCTCCCCAGGGAGCCCACAGTTGCTTTTCCTCGTTTTCTTCAACAATAAGTTGGACCAGGGAAATTAAATCCCCGGGCAATAAGGGTTTGTCAAAACGGCCTTTTACGAATTCCTCTCCAACCCCGATGCACTTTTCCGAAACGTTCTCGCTGATTAGGAGCACGCTTACCTGCGGAAGGAGCGGCTCTTCGGAGAGTACTCCCAAAACTCCTTCTCCCCAACCCCAAGGAATATCCGCTTCCAATATCACGAGGTCGGGGTGGAATTCCCGTAACTTAAACAGGCATCCTAAACCACTGGTTGTTTTCTCAACAATATATCCTTCGCCTACAAGTGTCCGCTGATATAAAGTTGCCAACTGTTCATCCGGGTCAGCAATAAGAATTTTGAACATATGATTCATCCGTTTTCCAAGATTCTTGTATATTTTCCAGTCGACACCAGACTTCTTCTCTGTGGATTTCGGTTTCGTCTGGTGCTTCAAAACCAAGCCGGACTTGGTTTCCACGAATTTCCAGGACGCGAATTTTGATGTCATCGTTAGGTAGAACGATGGATTCCCCTAATTTGCGGCTAAGTACCAACATGCGTGTCTCCTTTCGAAGAGATGAGAAACCGAATTCCAAATTCGGCTTGTTTCGTGTTACCTGGGCGGATTTGTCTTCTCATCACTGCTTGAACCAGATTTGTTTTTTCGCGCGAAGACCAATTGTCATTTCGGCAAACAAAGTTGTTGTTCCTCGCTCGATGATAAAAGATCTGACTCCTTTAAATGGTTATAGAAATGCCGAGTCTATTGTGCGTTTAACCAGACTTTATGTAAAGTCGGGGAAAAATTGGTTCACAGGTAGGGGATACCCTGATGGTCAAAATTTTACCTAGTCCGGCTTTCTTGGAAGAACCCTGATGAGAGCGTTACAAAATTGAGCAGGAAGTTTCCCAAAAAGTCTCATTTCGAGCTCCCATTCCCACGAGGTTCTTTAATAAAAGATTGTTTTTCTTCGGTATCTCTTTTGCATTACATCAAAGAAGAAGATTTAAATTTAGTTCAAGAAGTCGCAAATCGCGGTTTTTTGTGATTGGAGGATTTCATGACGACGAAACAAGGTACAAAACCAAATTTAGGGGACAAAGAAAATCAAATTCCTGACGGAACCCCAATGGTAGATCGCAATCAATTGATCGAGCTTTTGAATGAAGACTTGGCTCGCGAATATCAAGCTATCCAATCCTATGTGGTGTACTCGCAGATGCTCAAAGGACCGAAATACATGCGGATTGCAGAGGAACTTGAGGAGCACGCACGAGAAGAACTCCGGCATGCTTTGGTAATTGCCAAACAGATTGATTATCTTGGTGGAAAGCCCACCGCGGAAGCTAAACCAGTCAAGTTTACCTCCGATTGCGAGGAGATGCTTACTGCTGATTTGGATAACGAAGTGGAAACCATTCAAAATTACCGTCGGCGTGTTCGCCAATGCGAGGCACTAGGCGAGTTTGCCTTGGCGGAACAAATTCGAGGTATCCTGGTTGAAGAACAAGATCATCATATTGAATTGGCTGCTGCCTTAGGACAAGATCCGGTGAAAATTGAAGATGGCAGTGTATTGGCCAAGAAATAGAAAGGTGTATTGTCATGCGTATCGGCATTGCCGCGGATCACGCGGGGTTCAAATTAAAGGGGGAAATTACGGACATATTGCGTACTGATAATCATGACGTCCAAGATTTCGGGGCGGACCACCTGGAAGTTGGAGACGATTACCCCGACTTTGTCGTTCCTCTTGCCCGAGCAGTTGCACACAACAAAATGCAACGAGGGATAATCTTGTGTGGAAGCGGAATTGGCGCCAGTATCGTCGCCAACTAAATTCCTGGTGTCCGGGCAGCGATTTGTCATGATGTTTACTCCGCACGGCAAGGCGTGGAACATGATAATTTGAACATTCTTTGTCTGGGCGGGCGAATCATTGGGCCCGCCTTGGCAAAGAAATTGGTGAACACCTTTTTGGATGCTCGTTACACAGCAGAAGAACGTCATTTACGCCGTCTAGCCAAAGTTCAAGCAATTGAAGGGCTCCTGACCAAACGAATTGGACCGGTTCCTTGGAGAAATTGATGTTTGTTACTTCGGGTAGCTGAAATAACCAGATATAAAACGATTCGCGAAAAACCAAACTTCGGCGATTTCAGACCCATTAGCCCTAACCAAACTTTCGTTAATAATCGTTTCTCCTCGAGTGGACGGTATAAGAATAAAGGAGAAGAGAATGGGCACAAATCCAAAGAAATCCAAATTCCTGGATGCCCTGGCAAGACTGGAATGGTGCTTGGAAACTCCAGTTATTCCGGGAGAAATGGAACGTTGGACAACTAATGTCGAAGAAGCTTTTAACCAAGTTGAACCGTTACTGGTTGATGAAATTGAAAACCAGCATCCCAAAAAGATGAAGCAGATTTCCAAAGAAGATCCTGGACTATTGCATCGAGTGGATAGCTTAAAAGAACAGGATCAAGTGCTTCTAAAGGACTTGGAACAACTCCGCACAAAACTGGATCAGCTTTCAAATAAGGCCGAAGCGGTAGAACCGGATGAAGCCCGCATAGAGGACAAAATAGGAAAGTTCGTTGATTCCGGAATTGCTTTCATTATTGCCTCCCGAAAACAGGAAGTAGCAATCGATACTTGGCTTATGGAAGCATTAGAAAGAGATCGAGGAATCGTCGACTAAATTGAGAGAATTAAAATGAGTCTTTCCGCACAAGAGCAGGGGGGCTTGGCTCCTGTGTGGAATGGTTAAAAAGAAGAACTCAGGAAGGTAAACCGACCCGAGTATCCTACCTCAATTCATCAACTTCAAAATCAACACTTTAAGAGAATCAGGGAATCCCCTATCAAGGATTACGAAAATTCACCGATTTTAATTCCATTTTCTGTCCTTAGACTATTATTGGGCAACTAGGTTCCCATTCTTAGGAAATTGGTTGCTTAAATTTAAACAGGAGGGTGATCTATGATCGCAACAGAACAAGAATTGAAACCGGATTTTGGAAACGACCAAACCATTACTAAAGAAACTTTATCCACTCCCCGACGGGTTTTGATTGTTGACGATGATGAGGTAACTCGTGAACAGCTAAAACAGATGCTTGATGGCACAGATAGTATCTCGGCAGACTTTGCTGTAAATGGAAAAATGGCACTGGAAAACATTCAGAAGCAAAACTATAGCATTGTTTTGACAGATTTACGCATGCCGGAAATGGACGGGATAGATCTACTGAAAAGAATCGAAGAACACAATCTTCCGGTGACGGTGATTGTGATGACCGCTTTCGGCAATGTCAAAGATGCCGTCGAAGCTATGCGCTTGGGAGCTTATGACTTTTTGTCGAAACCCATTGACATCAATCATCTTCGCCTTGTTCTCCGGCGGGCATTGCGAGAGCGGGAACTGCAAGATGAAGTTTCATTGCTTCGAGAGCAATTGCAAAAACGCTATTCCTTTCACAACGTCTTGAGCAAAAGCACTCAGATGCACCAGATATTTGAAACGATCACCAATCTGAGTCATACCAACACCACAGTTTTGATTGAGGGAGAAACCGGGACCGGAAAAGAACAATTAGGCCGAGCCATTCACCGCACATCCAAGCAAAGTGACGGCCCGTGGGTTGCTGTCAACTGTGCCGCATTGCCGGAGACTCTCTTGGAGAGTGAGTTGTTTGGCCACGAGAAAAGCTCCTTTACTAACGCCGTGGGGCAGCGAAAACGCCGATTCGAAATGGCAGACGGCGGCACTATTTTCTTGGACGAGGTGGGAGATATTCCGGCTACGATGCAAGCGAAATTGCTGCGGGTATTGCAGGAACGCTGTTTCGAACGGGTGGGCGGAACCGATAGCATTGAGGTGAATGTTCGCGTGATTGCTGCCACGAATCGCGATCTGCAAGAACTCGTAAAAGAAGACCTCTTTCGCGAAGACCTTTATTACCGATTGAATGTGGTGAAAATACAACTCCCGCCTCTTCGGGACCGGCGGGAAGACATTCCCCTTCTGGCTGAGCATTTCGTTGAGAAATATTCCGATGTAAGTTCGCCAAAGAAAATCACTCCGCCGGCCATGGAAGCGCTACTTAATTATCACTGGCCGGGGAATATTCGCGAGTTGGAAAATGCCATCGAGAGATCTTGTGTGACCTCTACGCATGAGATGATCGAACGGGATAATCTTCCCCCGGAAATGTTAGTGCCGGAAAAGCAAGCCTCTCCTCGTCCAATTGATACCAGCCGGCCTTTAAAAGAAGTTGTGGATGAGGCAATCGCAGAAATCGAAGCGGGCTACCTGCGTGAAGCATTGCGTAAAACTCAAGGTGATGTCGGCCGCTGTGCCAAATTCTGTGGCATGTCTCGCCGAAGCGTCAGCGCAAAAATCGCGAGGTACGGGATTCAACGCAACCGGTTCAAAGAAATTGTATAATCAGATTTTGAGCTGGGATTTTTCCACGAGAATTATACCAAGGAGGTACACTATTTTTTCTGAGAAAAGAAAGAAAATATTGTTCGACGAAAAATGTAAATTTTGCGGTTCGCTAATTCCCGTTTCTAAAAGGGAAATAATGGAGAGCGGCAAATGCCCTCATTGTGGCAGGGCTTTTGTGATTGGAGAAGGGCAACCCTTCGTCGAGGAAATTGTCGATGAAGTGACCAAGGAAGAAAAGGATAGTTAGGAACAACGTAATTTGCGACTATCATCTTTTATTTGAATGAAAAACTCCAGGTCGCAGTGAGAACAATGGGAAGTACCAACTTTAATTTGTTGTTGAATACTGCATCTCGGACAGGTTAGGGTAAGTTCTTCAATATCACCAAGATTCTCTTTTGTGTCGGAGTAGCGATTTATCACTCCCAGCACAAAAAGCCCCACCGTATCACAAGCTAACACGATTCCGGTTGCGGCAGTAATCCTGCCTACCCAATCATGCCAGGGATATTCTTGAAAGTTCCAAATCCCATGAACTATCAAGAAATCTCCGCCAATCAAAGTTAATAAGGCGGTACAC
>CAZPPD010000207.1:0-8406 GCA_964588185.1 uncultured Alcaligenaceae bacterium
AAGGCGCGAACGGAAGCTATGTTGAACTGGGACCGGGCCAGCAATGGGTGCAGATCGACCTGGATGACACAAAGACCATCTATGCTCACGCCCTCTGGCACTATCACGCCCAGGCGCGACCCAACCGGGAAGTGAAAATGACACCCCGATTATCAGCGTGGATTTCTTGCCCACTCTCGTCGAAATTGCCGGAGCCAAACAGCCGAAGCGAACCGATGGACTAAGTTTGGTCCCCTTATTCAAAGATGCCAAAGCAAAACTTAACCGCAAGGCGATTTACTGGCATTTCCCGCGTTACCTGCAAGCCAGTTCGAAGAAAGGAACCTGGCGAACGACTCCGGCTGGTTCGATTCGCATGGGCGACTGGAAGTTAATCGAGTTCTTCGAAGACAGCAAACTGGAATTGTACAACCTGACGGAAGATATTGGTCAGAAGAAAGACTTGGCGAAAGCCAATCCGAAGATGCGCGATGAGCTTCATGCCATGCTGGTTCAGTGGCGGCGGGAGGTTAATGCGCCAATTCCCAAGCAGAAAAAGAAATAGGACCCTACTTTAGCGAACTCAAATACTCCAACAAATCTGCCAGTTCCTGCCCTGTCATGTCCCGAACCAAGCGTTCGGGCATGATGGAGGTACGGACAGGAGTAATCAGTTCAACCTCTTTCGCAGCAATACGAATATCTTGATTTTGCTGCGACCGCAGAACTAACTCCTGGTCGGTCTTCTTCACAACCAAGCCGGTATGAACTTTCCCCCGCTTGGTTTCCACTAGGTAGGAAACATACTTCGCCTCGACATTCTTGGATGGCTTGAGAATACTTTCCAGCAACTTGGCTCGATCATACTTCTTGCCGATTTGGCTGAGGTCCGGGCCAAAATCGATCCCTTCGCCTTGTATGCGGTGGCAATTGCGACACTGAGCTACTTTCGACTGAAAGAACAGCTTTTTCCCACGCCCAGGGTCCCCCTGGAGACTAAGAATCGCTTCCGGCTTGATGAAATTTCCCAGACGTTTCCGTTTCAACTCTTCCGGGAGGAATCGTTCAAAGAGGTCGCGAATGTGCGTTTCCTTTTTTGCTGCACTAGCCACAATGACTTTCTTTACTGGAGGAGCAATCCGCCCTCGATCTATCGCACTCATCACCATCAGCGCCCCGCTTGGGGAGCAAAGCAGCTTGTCAATCGCCCGAGTAAGCTCGGACGTTTTTCCCGATATAATTTCTTGAAGAACCTCCTGTTGCTCTTCTCGCAAATTCCGCACGGAATCCGGAACAGACTCATCCTCGGGTATTTGCCGAATCCAATCGTGAATTAACTTTAGTCCTTCCATGTCAACGACCTTCGAACCAAAATGCGGCATTCGCCCTTGGCCCAACTTGGCCATGCGATAGTAGAGGATCGACCGGTAAGGATCCCCCGGCGCGACTACTTGCGCTCGATGGATGGCAAAGGTCCCTTGTGTGGGCCGCTCTCCGATTAACTTGGTCCGCTTCAGTTTCAAGTGATAGCGCAGATCAATCGCTGCTGTTCCCCCTCCTCCGCGAAGGTGACAATGAGCACAGTTCAGGTGCAGATAGAGGCGAACTCGGTTCTCCAGAGAAATACCCTGGTCATAAGGAGATGACCATCGCTCCACATCTTCCTTGAGCGGCTGTTTAAACAGATTGATGTGATCCAAACTCGCCAGTTGGTCTGCCTTCGTGGTCCCATATTGGTGAGTGCGGTCCAACTGCTTTTGGTTAAAACCATGAATCGTGCCGGCTCGAGTGGTATGACACAACAGGCACTCCATGCGGCTGGGATAATGCCATACTTGCTTGCGCTGCCCGGAAGGATTTCGAATATCCTTGATCTGAAATGTCTTGTCCAGCCCCTCTTTCCTAGCCAAGAATGCATCCGTTTGCTCTTTGTTCCAAATATAGGTGTACCCGCGCCAAGTATCCCCATCCAGATGGAGTATCTGCGTTTCCAAACGCTTTTTTGATTTCGGATTGCCATACTCCATATCCAGCGAAATGGTTTTGCCCAACACCGCATCCGATGGAAAGGCCCATTTCCCTTTTATTTTCCCCAGCCAAATGTCCTGCTTTTGGTGCACACCAATCCGGGACAATCCCGGTAAAGCAACAAAGCGATCCGCCGTCGCACCGTCCATCCAGGGTTCGGCGTTGATGGTGTATGGAATAACGCCACCTGCAAACTCATATTTTTTGACGGACCGGAACAGACCGGTCTCACTCAGCTTCCGGGGAAAGTTGCGGTTGACGCCTGCAGATTCATTGGGGACCAGCCGGAAAATGGTCCCGTCATAGCCTACGATGTATAGCCGGTTGGCATTGTCGGTACCAAAACAAATGATCGCCAACGGTGTATCAACTAGTTCCTTCTGCCAGGTAATTTTCTTGCCATCATGCTTCAGCCCCCAAATTTTCCCCGTCACATAATCTCCATAGATGTAGGTGCCCACCAGCTCCTTTAAACGCGATCCCCGGTAGATGTAACCTCCCGTAACGGACCTCGCTTCGGTATGGGGATGTTGAATGATTGGGGAAATAATCGGTGTTGGGCCGCGTTTGGTTTCCTGCAGTACCGGTTGGCTTCCTTCCACTAGGCTCCAGCCATAGTTACCGCCACGTTCGATTCGATAAACCAGCTCCCACATTTCCCAGCCAACATCGCCGACCCACAGTTCTTTGGACACCGGATCAAAGCTCATCTTCCAGGGGTTGCGAAGACCATATGCCCACACTTCCGGACGAGCATCGGGAATATGCAGAAACGGGTTGTCCTTGGGAATGGCGTAAGGCAAGCCATCGGTAGTATTATCCACATCAATTCGCATGATCGAACCCGGCAGGTCGCTGATGTCCTGCCCGGTACGAATTGGGTCCGGCGGAAAGGCCGGACCGGCATCTCCTGCAGAAATGTAGAGATACCCATCAGGGCCAAACTTCAAACAGCCGCCATTGTGTCCGCCTGAAGGCCAAGTAAGGAGGACTTGCTCGCTGGAAAGATCCAACGTAGGTGGGTCGGTGTTGGTGACTTTGAATCGGGATACTCGTGTCCCCTGAGGGAGATTTTGCTTCAGAATATAACAAACAAAGCAGTACCTGTTCTGCTCAAATTTAGGTTGGAAAGCAATGCGATAGGCTCGGAGTTTCCCCTTTGAGATTTGGTCGAGGTCCGCAAAGAGGTCCGGCTTTCTGACATCACGTTTAATCGGAAAGGAATATATCTTGCCTTTGAGTTCCACCATGAACAACCGATCCGAACCG
This sequence comes from uncultured Alcaligenaceae bacterium, assembly GCA_964588185.1. Classification (GTDB taxonomy): domain Bacteria; phylum Planctomycetota; class Planctomycetia; order Gemmatales; family Gemmataceae; genus CAZPPD01. The sequence continues at coordinate 3,277 of CAZPPD010000207.1, forward strand.
GACAGGTTGCACATGTCGGTAGGATGGTCAAAAGTAAGGTTTGGAAATACCCGTTCGATCTTGTAGGGGGCAGGTGGTAACAATGAACCTTTGATTCGGGAGGTTGTCCACGGAATCCGTTTTTTGATTCCGTAGGGAACCTTCTCAGTACCCTCGGAATGCCAAAAAAATGCCAAGGGAAGCAAGGATATCGTTGCAACTACAGCTAGAGTTGTTTTCATTGATTGAACCAAGGTGGAAAGCAGAAAAATCAATAGCGGATGTACCCCGGCACCCAACCCCGGGATGCCTGCGGCGGAATTTGATCGGCAACGTCCGACCCATCGGCCAAAGTGAAAGAGATAGCCAGCGGGAATCGCCCCTTGGGTGCTCCCCGAGTGAATGGACCATGGCCCCAGAAATCTCCCTTGGCAACTACATCGAATCGGGTAACCTTGCCCTTTTTGGCCTCTACAATGCCGAATAATTTTGCTTCAAATCCTCGTCTTCCATCCTTGGTTTTCAGGTGCACCACTCCTGACAACTTGCCGCCTTTCAGGGTAAATTCCAACTTGCGGATTTCATTCTCTCGCCACATCGGTGGTTCACCGCGAGTATTATCCACCAGATGAAATCGTGCGATTCGTTTCTGCAAGCTGGTTAATACTTCGCCGGTTGCCAAAGCCTTATGCTCCTTCTTGGAAATCCACAAGTTATCCCGCGATAATGCGGACTGGAAGATTTTCCGCCACCGATCCTCAGTTGGCTGGTAGCCACCAAGAACTTTAGCCCGAACTCGGACTACCAAGCCTCCTTTTGGGGGACGGGGATTGTATCGGGGGTCTTCTTTCTTCGATTGGATTTTCGCCACTTGAGCTTTGGCCCCCCCTGCCCTTTTGAATGCAGTCAGCTTTTCCTTCATCAGCCGTCTAACCCGCTCTGGGTTGCGGTTATTGTTGTAGAGAAGCAACTTTCCCGATGGAGTGGCAATGTAGAATCCTTGTGTGGTTCCCTGGAAATTATTTCGCGGTCCCTGTCCGGCTATCTTTCGGTAGAAATCTCCTTCGGTATCCTTTTGCCGGCGTTGATAAGCTTGGTCGATAGCGACCGGGACAAAATCGGTTTGCAACATCTTGATGATTTCCGGATCCGCAAAAGTCGACGCACGGTCGAGCACGCCATTGTTTCAGGTACACCCCAATGGATGGCCATCCATCGCCCAAATAAAGATGGGCTTTCTTTCCTCGGCAGCGGTCCGTTGGCCGTCCAAGAGGGAAATCTTCCAAGGTATCGTCTGCCAACTATCTTTTTCGGATGGTTGCAGTTGTTGGTGGAGAGACTGAAACTCCTTTAGCGTCAGCTCAAATCCTTGGGAAAACGCGGGAATGGCAGCTGAAAGTTGAAGTCCCAAAGACATCAACATAAGTAGGTGGATTCTTTTCATAACAGGGATCCTTGGAAGGGAGGGTTGTGGTTTCTTCCAGTGGCAGGGAACATTTGGGAGGCTAAATCTCATCTCAAACAAGCAGAGAAGGATTGTACCTTCTCTGCTGTGGAATATTATCAACCTGGTTTTTTTATCACCTCGGAATTTGGAAACTCTTCATTGATGACGGCCAGTAAAGCCTTTTCATCATATTTTTCCTTATCTTTCAAATCAAAGGAAACTTTTCGAGTATTGTAGTCCGCATTCACAGAGTCTTGATCTACCCACGGTAGATTTGCGAGGGCCTGTTTCGCCCTTCGCGGTCAGCTATTGGGTCAAGACATTCCCGGAACATTGAGAACAACTTGAGCCTTGCTTGAATCAACCTGCTTCTTTTTCGGGCTGTCGGTTTGACCACAGCCGCCGGCAACAACTCCTATCAGGAAGATAGGGATCGCTAGAGATTTACGCATCCTTACTCCTTAGTGAAAAAGTAAAAAACACCTTGGTATAATATACCTGTTTCAGATACTTCGTTGCTATCAGAGATCGGTAAATCATGTCTATTCGCATCGGAATAATTGGAGCCGGAGACAACACTCGAAAACGCCATATCCCCGGCCTCCAGGCAATCGCTGGAGTTGAGATTGTCGGAGTATGTAATCGCCGGCAGGAATCCACCACTGCGGTCGCCACAGAATATGGCATTCCCAAAACCTACTCGCACTGGGAGGAGGTCGTGGCTGACCCCGATATCGATGCCATTGTGATTGGCACCTGGCCCTACCTCCATTGCCCCATAACGCTGGCAGCTTTAAAAGCCGGAAAGCACGTCCTGTGCGAAGCGCGAATGAGTATGACCGCGGCCGAAGCGCATCGGATGTTGGAAGCTTCTCGAAAACATCCGGAACTGGTAACCCAGATCGTCCCCAGCCCTTTCGGCCTAAAGGGCAATAAATATATGCAGCAGTTAATTCAAGAAGGATTCCTGGGCGATTTGCGGGAAGTTCATGTATTTAGCCGAAATGCAACCTTGGCCGATCCTGCTTCTTCTTTATCATGGCGACAGGATGTATCGCTTTCGGGCATCAACATGCTCACCTTAGGTATCGTCCATGAAACCCTCCTCCGTTGGATTCCCGCACCGGTATTTGTGCAAGCTCAGGTCCACGCGTTTATTCCCCATCGCATCGACCCCGCTAGTGGTGTAACACGCCAAGTGGGAACTCCGGATAGTGTGCAGGTTCTGGCAGAACTGCCAAACAATGCCCGCGTAACCTACCACTTCAGTGGGGCGACTCCTTACGGCCAAGGAATGGGTATTCATTTGTATGGAACCACGGGTGCATTGCATTATGACTTGGCCCACGATCGCATTTTTGGTGCCTCTGCCACCAAAGGACACCAACCGGGAAGTATTCATAACTTTGAAGAACTCCCCATTTCCCAGGAATTAGTGCAAGATTGGGAAGTCGAAGCGGATTTCATCAAGGCTATCCGCAAAGAAAAAACCATCGAACTCACTTCTTTTGAAAAGGGCGTTACCTATATGGAATTCACCGAAGCAGTAGCGAGAAGTGCCGAACGCGAAGAAGGAGTGGAATTACCCCTGCCGGATTTTGTTCGGGGATAGGATCTTTTTCAGCCGAATCCAAATTTCGATTGCCATCAACGCCAGCGTACCCAGCATTACCAAACAGACCGCAGCCACTTCCTGCGTTACTCCGTAATGCATGCGGTCAAACACAATCTGAGTAAAGGTCTCGACTCCTGGAGTACCTGCAAGCTGCGAAATGCCAATCTCTTGTAAAGCGAATGCTGTAGTTATACACATAGAACTGAAAATTGCTCCCAGTGTTAGTGGAAGATATAAGTAAACCAATTGTTGCCTTGGGGTAGCTCCATCCAATTTGGCAGCTTCCTGTAAATCCTGGGGAATCTTGCGAGTACTCGGCCAGAGTAAGCCATAGGCAATTGGAAACGTGACGATGATATAACCCCACCAAGTAGGTAAGGGAGAAGGCCCATTATAAAGCCAATCACTCACCATTGGGAATGGAACAAAGATAACTATCGTTAATATTGTTTGCTTTAATCCCAAACCCAAAATCGGCTCCGGAAGAATCCATAAAATCGTTATTAATAGTAACAGAATCACTTGGCTATGGGAATTTGCGGGTAATGACCAAGCTACTAACAAAGCGAAAATTGAAACTACTATCCCCGATAAGACAGCTCCGCCAATACTGGCCAAAATAGTAGATAGGTTATTTCCGAAAGATTGTGCTATGTTGTCCAGTGAAATAGCCACGGACCAGGAAAGTGGGTTTCCGGCAAGGCCGACTCGCCAGATCAGTCCCATGACTGGAATGGCGAGGTGAATAGCGAAAAAACAAAACACTATTCCAAAAGTAGGCCACCGCCATTTGGTAATAGCAAACGTAGGAGGGGTTCTCCCAGAAAACATAGATTTGCTCAATCCGGACAATAATTGAGAACCAAGTAGAAATATAATTCCACATCCAATAAAAACCGACGGTAAAGCGGACAACACTCCTACGGCCAAAGGGTGATCTTCTCCCAGATTAAAGGAAAGATAGACCTCTTCGGCATAGGTTCGGACCAGAAATAAATCTGTCACGCTAATATTATTTGCAGTAAAGATCGCTACTAATAGCCCGGCAAGGATGAATGTCGAGCGGCATAGGGTTAGGCTGACACTCCATATAACTTTTCTCGCCGGCATAATCATAAGGGCATCTTCTTCCAGTTCCGGCTCAATGCAACGCAATGTATTGCCGGCGAGGATGGCAACCCATGGGATTGCATATAATCCATGAACCCAAATTGCCGGCATTAAACCTTGCGGCCAAGGTCGCCCGGCGGTCGGCGTCCAAATGACGAAGGGAAGCCAACTTCCCGGCCCTAATGTCGCTTGCCAGGCGGACGCGAAGATCGGCAGAGGAACAAACAAGGAAAAGAACAAGAGACCACAAAATTCACTTCGGCAAGGAACATTCGTGCGGAATAGGAGAACGGCTAGAAATGTACCCACCGGTAAGGACAATAGCAGCGTTCCTGCTACTAGTATAAATGAATTGCGGCTAACCAAAAGGATTCGGGATACATTTTCCTGCGTGTCCAGCGAGGAATAATTAGTTATTAAATCCAGAAAAGGGAATAGTAGTGGAAACCCCAGAAGAATTGTCAGAATACTTATAACACCTATTCGCCAAGTCCTCACAATCGAATTCCTTCCCGATTACTTTTTTTCCTTTTTCATCTCTTTCATTTTATAGGGATCGAATGTGTTGGGCCGAAATGGCTGCGGATAATTACGATGACGCAGACAAATAATTGTACCATCGTTATTGCCGAGATATATGCGATCGGTCTGGGTTTGACTTACGGGAAACTGGAGACTCGAAGTATCAATCTTAGCCAAGGTTCTTCCTTTGAGATAATCAATCACCAGAAAAAATCCCCGTCGATCTAAAGCATAGACAAATTGTTTATTCACCGAGAGAAATCGATCGGCGTCGAGATTATTCCAAATCAAAGCCCCGTTCTGGCGATGAACCCGGTAGAGTCCTCTTCTTTGAGCCGTTACAAAAACATCGGAATCGGTGACTTGGGGTTGCTTACTGATGGGAGCACCGGCCATAAACCGCCAGCGAATCCTGCCCGTGAACATATCTATGGCATATATGATGGAATCTTCCGAA
>CAZPPD010000208.1:0-8375 GCA_964588185.1 uncultured Alcaligenaceae bacterium
GCCTAGTTTTCTCTAGAAGGATTAACTTCAATTAGGGTGATCTGGTCATTTACATCAAGATCCCGATCATTATTCACAAACAAGACCGGGTCATAGCTCCTCGATTCGCCGGCACGGAGATACAAGGAAGGCTGAGATGGATCGGCAGTATCATTGGTTGGCACTGGCGAATCATTGGCCCCGGTAACAGTAATGGCGACGATTGCCGTGCTGTCTTCCGTGCCGTCCGAAACCGTGTAGGAGAAGGAGTCCACTACCGATTCACCTTCGGATAGGCCTTGGAAACGACCTCCTGGCTGATAGATGAAGCTGCCGTCTGAATTCACCTGCACTAGTACTCCCCACGCACTGACTGCATCGGTACTGATAACATTGAAACCTGTGCCGATGTCATTGGCCAGCAGTCCGGCAGAAGCAGCGACTACTAGAGAGCTATCCTCATCCTGAACATAGAAATCATCAATGGCCGACTGATTCTGCTCCGCGGGCGCAGCAGTATCGATTGCCTGATCAATCTGTTCACCTGTTTGAGAATTGGAGGTGGTAACCGTAACAGTTGTCAATCCAGGTGGTACCTCTGTTGCAAAGGAGAAGGTACCTTGCTCACCTGTTAATAGTGAAGATCCAGATTCCGCAGAAAATTCAATCTGAATATCGCCGGAAACATAACTTGCCGTCCACCCTGTAGGTGTGACAATCTGATCAATGGTTGCACCTGCCGGTACCGGAACCACAAAGGCGTCCAGGCTCCAATCATCCCCTGCCGGACCACTGACCGTAAAGGAGTACTCATACAATCCGGTGCTATCATTGAAATTGGTTTCGGTTTGAATCTCACCTAAAGGCTGGTCGTTAAAAACAAACTCAACAACCGTTTCTTCCGAAGTCCTGCCATCACTATCCATAGCCACCAGGTACAACTTGTGTGTGCCGAAGGAAAGCGGACCACCATTAATTCGTTCCAGTTCATCTGTGGTGAAACTGAAATTTTCCCCCACCAGGTTGGTTAGGACATTAACCGTGGTTTCTGCCGAGTCTATCTTTGCTGTTAAGGAACTGATTGGGGACTCACTCAGAATCGTTCCTTCAACAGCAGGTGTTTGCAAGGTGCTCAACGGATCCACAGCGGCATCAATTTCCGGCGGCAGTGGTTGGCCGCGAGTCATTTGCCGGGAGAAGGAACTGGTATTGCCGGCGTCATCTTTGGCAATTGCGGTCAAGGTGTTGAAACCTACCTCCAGTGGAATGCCGGCGATGGTAAAGGTACCATCAACTTCGGCGGTCGTGGAGAATTTCGTCCCTGCCAATTCCACCGTTACACCAGCGTCGGTAAACCCATGGATCGTTACCGTCTCAGAAACGGTATAGTTCTCCCCTCCCACCAGACTTTGTTGTTCGTCGGCGATGGAGAAGAATGGTTCGGAAGGAGCAGCGGTATCGATCGTCAAGGTCAACGGATCTGTGGAACCACTTAAATTGCCTGCTTGGTCTTCAATTGTTGCGGTGATTTGATAGACGCCATCAAACAACGGCGTAGTAGTCACCATTGCCACCCCGGTCGAGAACGCTTCGCCAATCATTTCCGAGTTACCATAGAAGGTGACTTTCGCACCCCGTTCGGCAAACAGGCGTAGGCCCGGAGTGTTAAAATTCGTTAGGTTGTCAAATTCACTGTTGCCATTGTCGCTTCCGGTTAGTAGATCCGGAATCACATTGAGCGGCGGAGTGGTCCGGTCCAGATCGAAGACCAAGAAACCGGAGGAGGTGTTGGCAAAGCTGTCGGTGGATCTAATCTGCAGTTTGTAGCGGCCGTCGGCTAACGTTTGATTGCCATTGAGCTGTTCCAATACGGCGTTATCGAGAATAACCAAATCATCTTGAAGCAGATCGATAATACTGACAAAGTCACCGCCATTTAAGGAAGCTTCCATCGCCGTCAAAGGACTGGCATCAGTTACTACCGCTCGAACAGTTGGATCGAACGTTCGCAAATCTCCATCATCCAGGCCGGTATCGTTTTGCAGAGTTAAGGTAGCCACCGGAGCATCAACGTCGTGCATAGTCACCGTCAGGTCGATGCTTTTCTGATTTCCGGCCTGATCAGTAGTTAGGATGGTAAAGAGATTATCTCCCGGTTGAACTTCAATTCCGGACAATATGAAATTGCCGGCAGCATTAACAAAACCAACTTGAGTGGAGTCAACAATTTCAACTTGAGCCACCGGCTCGCTTTTTCCCGTAAGGGTAATAAACTGCTGTGTCGTGTGGTTATCCGGGCCGAAATTGAAATTCGCTGAGGCGGTTGCTAAAGACACCTCCGGATCAACCAAGGTTCGATCCACAGTGACGAAGACAGGAGCCGTAAAGAAGCTAAAGTTGCCCGCCGCATCGATCGCCTGAGCAACCAATCGGAATCTACCTTCCGGCAGTGCTACGTTAAAGGAAACCGGACCTCCACCTGTTTCTCGAGCTATTTCAACTCCTTCTGCAAAGAGGACGACTTCCGAATCCAGATCTGGAGTACTGGTAGCAAAGGAAAGAACATCGGCATTGGTAATGCCATCTTCAGGACTCTCCCCGGTGTCACTTTGGGTGGAAAGCGTGAGTGGTTGAGGATTTTCCGGGCGAGTGCCGTCAAAGGTAAAGGTGAAGGAGGTTTCTTCCGAAACGTTGCCCTTGTCGTCCGCAGCAACCACATCAACGGTAATTGTGCCATCTTCCAGCGGTTTGCCGGAAACTACTTGAAGTAGCGAGCGAGTCAAAGTAAACGACCCTTCGTCGACCGATCCCAAGGAACTCATGAAGGGTGAGCCATTGACTCTGACACTAAACGCTTTGATCCGGCTTGCTTCATTGATCATGCCGACAATAGTGGGATCGTTTGTCAGCAAATCATCATTAAACTCTCCGGTATCTCGGAGCAATTCCATAGTGATTTCCGGAGCCATCTCATCCGGAACGGAGCCAACAAAGGTTTCCACGATCTCGGTTCGGTTGCCGACCTCATCAATCGCAGCCAAGCGGAAGAGATTCGCACCATTCTTCACGGAAACACTTGGGAAGGTGTAATTCCCGTCCCCATCCGCTCGGACAGTCAGCGCCGGCACTTGGTTGGAAAGCGTTCGATACAGTTCAACCACTGCGTCTGGTTCCGTCGTGCCGTTCAAGGCGACTACACTTCCGGAATCAACGATCTCCAAGGTCAAAGTTTCCGGGGATGTCGTGTCAACTTCAATTTCCAAGGAGGTCGAAGCGGAACTGGTGTTACCGGCAACATCAGTCGAGACCACATCAATCAAGAAAGTTCCTTCGGAAAGACCAGTAACAATGACTGGGACGGAAACCAGTTGCATCAGTACGCTGCCATCTGGAGACGGAATGGTCAAAGTCTTGACGGTGTTGCCGTCGACTCGAACTTCCACAGTGCTTTCCGGTTCTCCGGCAACCATAACGGTAACGCTAGTCGACTTGGTTTTGTTGTCGGTAAAATCTTCACCGGTGTCATCTAGGTCGACTAAATCCGGTTGGATAGGTGTTGCAGGAGCAACGGTATCCAAGTTGAAGGAGATTTCCTTGGGTTCGGAGCGATTGCCATACAAGTCCTCTGCCGAGATGGAGACAATATGTTCTCCATCGGATAGGGAACTGCCTAAGGCAATCTCGAGGTCGGCGGGAGTCAGAGTGTAGATGGCAGAATAACTTCCGTCTCCAGGCGGTATGACAACAAGGTTGCCGGCCAGATCAATGGCTTCCGAACCGTCCACAGAAACCCAGAGCTTCGTTACTTCATTGCCATCCGCAACGGAGCCATTAACAGTCGCATCATTGGTAATGCCGTCGGCAATCGACCGGCCATTATCATTGGTCAGGTTAATGCCAACCTGAGGAGCAGTGCTTTCCAGGATAGGTCGAACTAGAATCAAGGAAGTTGAGCTGAGGTTTGTGTATGGGTCGGTAGCTTCTAAAGTGAGAGAATTGGTCCCGAACTCCAGTTGAATTCCACTAAAAGAGAAGTTTCCGTCTGCATCTGCGGCGGTTACTAATCCCAAAGGATCAAGCCGTAAAGCGGCAAATGGCTCCGTAACACCAACCAAGTCCACCAGGTCCAAATCAGTAATCTTGTCGCCGATAACTCCCGTATCCGTTGCCGGTGTGAGATCAAAGCTGGATATTTCAGGTGCTGTGGTATCAATGGTGATGGTGAGCGGAGCAGATGCTTCGCTTACATTGCCGGTGTAATCTTCGGCGGTCGAGGTAAAGGTGTAGGTGCCGTCATCGAGTAAGCTGAGGTTCACTGCAAAGTCAACCGGGCTTTGAGCAATACCGTTCCCAATCTCGATTCCATCTCGGAACAGTCGAATTATACTATCGGTTTCCCCAATTGTGCGGAGGATGAAGTAAGACGAGTTGATAGTACCTTCCGTTAACGTCTCTCCACCTTCCAGCAAGATCACAGGTTGTGTAGGAATGGTGGGAGCAGTAGTATCAATCGCAAAGGTAACCTCGACATCCTCCACGCTATTGCCACGATTATCCGTAGCGGACATTAAGACGGTATGATCACCTTCGGAAAGCGGCACACCTGCTAGAGAAGCGAGTTCCATCAGAGAAATTGCAAACCGCTGAGCCACCGGATCAATTCGGTTCAATAGGTTTACCGGAGCCGAACCATCCAAAGTCACCGTGAAGCTTTGCAAACCACTGGGATCGGCAGCCAGGCCAAGGAAATAGGCATCGGTATTAAATGCGTTGGTTTCGAATGGATTCGAGGCATCTCCGGTGACTACAAAACCGGCAAGATTTGGCTGGAATTCATCGATGGTAATGCCGAAGAAGAAGTCCAGGATTTCTTCGTCCAGTTCGTCGATAATGGCATCGTTATTCAGCTCGAAAGCGGGATCATACTCCGGTGAACCGGGTGTTGCACCAAATCGCGAAAGCAGCAAGTCCCGGTCACTTTCGTCAACAAGGTTGCTTCCGTCGAAATCACCTACTAAGCGATGGAATGGCAGCGGCAAATCATCGCCTTCCAGGAAACTAGGACCAGAATCCAAAGTAACTGATTTATTAAGTCTGCTGGCAACACCCGCCGGTTTAATAAACAAGGAAAACTGCCCGTTCTCCTGGAGCAGGCCTTCCACATCCTCACCAAAGGAAACCGGTAAGTCTTCGGAATTCGGGTCGATGCCATCTGTGATATCCCCGTTTTGACCATTTTGTTCTTGAAGCAGAGCTATTGTTGCGTCAATCAAACTAGGATCGGCAAAAGCCTCCTGGACCATGGTAATAATGTCGGTTTCGGTGTACTTATAGAAAATGTTGGGATGAGCAGCATTCAAAATGGCCGCGACTGCCTGGGTTCGCAGACCTTGATATTCATCTTCGATTTGTCCGTCTAAAGCATCTTGGAATGATAGGCAATCATGACCTATTGGAACCAAGCGAACATCGCGGAGGTAGCCGTCAAAGAAATCAATCAATGGAGTGGGAACAAGATCGTCCGCTTCCCAGGAATTAGCACCGAGGACAACCGGATTGTAGTTGCCGATTCCACCGGAGGTGGTAAATAGACCACCCGAGTAAGGATTGGTGTCGACCAGCACTTCGTCGACATACAGTTCCATTCCTTCCGGACCAAATACAAAGCGGACATCATACCACTGATTGGGAGACAACTCCCCGGATTCCACAAAATAATCTGCATCCGTACTTTGCAAACGAATTGACAAGCGGCCGTTTTCAATTACCGCGAGAAGATGGCCGCCGGTGTCCCGGAATTCAGAATCCTTGGAAACCAATCCCTGCTTTCGTTGGACATCAAATGCCTTGAAGGAGAATTGCAGTTCCGCAGCATCCAGCAGCATATCTTCGGTATGATCTATTACCTGATAAGGTTTCTTGGCAAAGATATATTCACCATCCAACAGGGTAATTGGATTTTGAGTAGTTTCTACAACAGGCGGAACGAAATATATGTCCCGAAGCTGCCCACTGAAAAGATCAATCACCGGTGTGGGACTGAGGTCGTCACTGCCCCAAGAATTGCCACCCAGTACGACAGGTTCAAAATTACCACTTCCGCCGGATGAACTCCCCAGTCCACCGCTGTAGGAGTTGGTATCGACTAGGACATTATCCACATAAAGTTCCATCCCGTTGGGCCCAAAGGCAAATCGCGCATCATACCATTGGTCGGTGGATAGGTTGCCGGATTCGAGGGAATAGGTGTTGCTAGTACTTTGCAAGCGGATCTTTAGTCGACCGCTTTCCAGGTAGGCTAGGAAATGACCACCGGAGTCATAGTTTGCGGAATCCTTTGAAACCAATCCCTGGCGGTTATTGACATTATCCGCCTTAAAGGAGAATTGGATTTCGCCTTCGTTCAACAACATATCCGATGAGTGATCCACTACATCATAGCTGTTGCCGTCATAGGTCTGTTAGCTGCCTAGAACCGAAACCGGCTGCGGTGGGATCGGCGGAAGCAGCCGCACATCTTTCAATTTGCCGTCATAGTAGTCAAACAATGGATTCGCACTGAGGTCATCACTCTTCCAGGAGTTGGCTCCCAGGACTAGAGGCTCGTAGTTACCGATACCACCAGAATTAGTTCCCAGGCCTCCGCTGTAGGAGTTGGTGTCGACTAACACATCGTCGATGAATAATTGCATCCCGCCCGATCCGAATAGGAAGCGGACGTTGTACCATTGGTTAGTCGATACTGGATGGGATTCGACAAAGTAATCTGCAGAAGTGCTTTGCAGGCGAACATGCAACTTGCCGTTCTCCAGAAAGGCTAGCAAATGACCACCGGTGTCGCGATGTTCGGATTCTTTCGACACCAAGCCCTGGAAGGTATCCACATCGTTGGCTTTGAAGGCAAATTGCAATTCTCCACCTTCCATTAACATCTCATCGGCATGAGGAATGACATATTGTTCGTAGCCGAATGCCTGTTCGCCGACAAGCAATTCCGTTGGTGGAGGTACTTCCGGACAAGTTGCCGGTTCATGATCACAGGGGCCTGGAATGAGAGCCGCATCCCGGAGCAGGCCATCGAAGAAATCTATTACCGGGGTGGCACCTAAATCTTCGCTCTTCCAGGAGTTCCCACCCAATACAAAAGGTTCAAAGTTGCCGATGCCACCCGAGGTAGTTGCCAAACCACCTGAGTAAGGATTGAAATCAACAAAGACATCATTGACATAGAGCTTCATTCCTTCGGGACCAAAGAGGAAACGGACATCGTACCACTCATTGGCTGTAAGGGTGTGAGATTCGACAAAATTATCTGCATCGGTGCTTTGCAGGCGAATGTAAAGTTTTTCATTTTCGATGAAGGCCAGCAAGTGACCGCCGGTATCCCGGAATTCAGAATCCTTCGACACCAAACCTTGTTTGGTCGAGATATCTCTGGCATTGAAGGAGAATTGCAGTTCTCCTTCATCCAACCTCATATCTTGCGTGTGCGAAACTTCCAGGAAGGATTGACTGGTGTCACCATCGAAATCATGCTCGCCCTCCAGAAGGTAGCTTGTCTCGGGACATTCGTGCTCACAACCCGGAGGAAGCAATCGAACATCACCCAAGATGCCTTCGAAGTAGTTGAACAGGGGCGTCGGACTTAGGTCGTCCGCTTTCCAGGAATTGGCACCTAACACTACTGGATTGTAGTTGCCAATGTCACCGGAAGTAGCTCCCAATCCCCCCGTGTAGGAGTTGACGTCTACCAAATCTCCATCGATGTAAAGCTGCATGCCATTTGCACCGAAGAAGAAGCGGACATCATACCATTGATTCGGGGAAAGTATCGGAGATTCGACAAAGTTATCTGCCGTGGCACTTTGCAGGCGGACATGGAGGCGGCCATCTTCGAGGAATGCAAGCAGGTGGCCCCCGGTATCGCGATGTTCGGAATCCTTGGAGACCAAACCTTGGAATTCTTGGACGTCAGCAGCATTGAAGGAGAATTGCAGTTCTCCTTCGTCCAGTAACATTTCATCGGAATGGGGCACGACTAGATCGTCATCCACACCGTTAAATAAAGCATTCCCTTCAAGCAGTTCAATTGGAGTATCGGAACAAACGATCGGGTCATGTTCTTGTGTTGGGATCAACTGGACATCGCGGAGCAGACCTCCGAAGTAATCTTGAAGAGGTGTAGCGCTTAGGTTACCACTGGCCCAACTGTTGGCACCCAGGACGAGGGGTTCTTGGTTTCCAATTCCCCCGGATGTATCTCCAAAACCTCCGGAATAGCTGTTGCTGTCAACCAACGTGTCATCAACTAACAGTTGCATGCCATCGGGACCAAAGCGGAAGACTACATCATACCATTGGCCGGGAGATAACGGATCGGATTCAATAGTGTAGGT
>CAZPPD010000209.1:0-8348 GCA_964588185.1 uncultured Alcaligenaceae bacterium
ATCGTCTGCGGCCATTCTATTTGTTCCAGGAAGTACCAACCCGTATTGTTGAAGCCGGTGAGTTGAACGTCATTGACCCTGATTTTGAATCCCTGGAAAACCTCAACTCCCCGGAGGATTATCAACAAGCAATAGAAAAAGTGAAATAAGCAACCAAAATTCTTCTTCTCCTCAAAAATTCTCCATTCCAAGTCTATTTTCCAAATTGCCACAAAAAGCTCGCCTCTTTTATGTCCATTACCGTTGTTTTCAGGAATTTCTTTCCAATTCGGATAATTCGCATACTTTTTTCAACTTCCGGGCGGTAGAGGTCGAACTTATTTGTGAGCTTTCGGAAAAGTCAATAGGAATTATCACCTTAACGCAAAGCTGCTTGGCAACAGCGAATTGGTGGCCGCAGTCCATGTTCGGGGACTGGATGCGGCATTGAATAATCAAGAATCGACGAAAACAAAGATCTTTCTTGGTGGGGAAAGCCTGCCCACACCTGGTAGCAGGTGCCGATGCTCCCTTGAAAACGGTGTGGCGGCCCCTTCCTTTTTATGCGAGGAGTCGGGACATGATTGACCGATTGAATCGGAAAATCCTGGGATTAATTCTCCCGATCTTGCTGGTCGGGGTGGCCGGCACCGGGTGCCAAAGTATGGGCCCTTGTTCGGGGTATTGTTACGATTACTCAGAATTATCCTGTGGAAATAATTGCAGTGGCGGCAATAGCACAGGGCATTCCTGTCCCGGTGGAAGTTGTTCCCAAGGGATAAAACCCATGCCAGAGGCAAAAAAGAAGGGGAGTTCCTCCCCTTATGCCCATACCAAAGGCGAATTAACGCTGACCCGATATCAACCAAAATCACAGGATAAAACTCCACAAGTGCTTCCCAAGGTATCTCCGGAACTGCCCAAAGTATCGCCGGAAAACTTGATGCAGCCGAATAGCTCTCCTGTCCAAATGGAACCCATTCCAGTACCGGGAGGAGAAGTTCCCCAAGGAAACGGCGGGCCCAATATGGGTGCGCAGATCATGGGACCAATTCCGGGGCATAGCGGGATTCCCGGACCTTATGGCGTGGAAGGACCGGTGACGATGAATCCGGGGCCAATTCCCACCGAATTAGCACCGGCTTCAATTCCGCCTTACACCGTGGCGCCTCCGGATATTCTCTTGCTCGATGCAGACCGGCTGTTGCCGCGGCCACCGTACCGGATTTCGCCTCTGGAGGTCTTAGGAATCCAAGTAACCGAAACCTTGCCGAATCAACCAATCCTTGGCAAATATACTGTTTCCCCGGAAGGAACCGTGAACCTCGGGTTCGCTTATGGGGCAGTCAGGGTAACCGGTTTGACGGTGGAACAAGCTCAAGAGGCAATTCGGAAGCATTTGAGCGACACTCTGCGAAATCCCCAAGTGGTAGTTGCCTTGGAGCAGTTCCGCGGCATTCAACAAATCCGCGGAGAACATTTGGTCCGCCCGGACGGTACTATTCACCTGGGAATGTACGGAAGTGTTTATGTGGCTGGCTTGTCGCTGGAACAGATCAAGTGTGTTGTTGAGAAACATTTGTCCCAATACGTTGCTGCCCCAAGAATTTCCGTGGACGTGTTCTCTTACAACAGCAAGAAATACTATGTCATTGCCGACGGCGGCGGTTTCGGCCAATTGGTCTTCGCCTTCCCTTACACCGGGTATGAAACCGTGTTGGACGCCGTCTCCAAGATCAACGGCTTGCCGGCAGTTTCATCCAAGAAGAAGATTTGGGTGGCTCGGCCTTCTCCTTGCCACAGCGAATGCAACCAAGTATTGCCGGTGGACTGGAACGCCATCACTCAAGGCGGATCCACCTGCACCAACTACCAGCTTTTGCCCGGGGACCGGGTTTATGTTCGAGCCGACGCTCTGATTGCTGCGGACAACTGGTTAGCCAAGGTGTTGTCACCGGTTGAACGGCTGTTTGGAATTACCCTTTTGGGTAGTTCTACTGTGAACAGTATCCAAAACAGCGGAGTCGGAACCGGTTTCATCGCCGCCGGATTCTAATAGGGAAGGGCGGGGCTCCTGCCGGACCCAGCCAATAGTTGGGTTCGACAGGCTCCGCCCGAACCAACTTCGGAGAAGCCTCTCCCTCAGGTGGGCTTCTCCTTCCAAGACCGGACGGAAAAGATTCGTACCGATTTGACAATATTTGCTTCATATGCATTACTTGATTGAGGAATCAACAGATACGGAGAACCGGGAGTCGCAGAAGGTGAACAACCGGCCCGGGAAAAGGAGAACAGAGAGATGAACCGAATGAAATATGGACTACTCCTGGTTGCTTTAGTAGGGCTGGCAGGCGTTGACACTTCGGCCCACGCCCAATTTCGCTATGTCCGGCCGCAAACCAATCCCGGCTATCCAACCGTGAGCCCTTATCTCAATCTCAATCGGGGGGGAATTCCCGGAATCAATTATTATGGGTTGGTTCGGCCTCAGTTTCAAACCGCACAGAGTCTCCAAGCTCTTAGCCAGCAAACCCAGTTCTTGCAACAAGGCTTGGCCAACCAAGCCTATGTCGATGCCCAAGGGCGTCCGATTGCCGGTGTCACCGGCCACCGGTCGACTTTCTTTAATACTTCCCATTACTTCCCCTTGCCGGGCCAACTTCCGGGGAATTTCACCGGGGTGAATAATAACCTGGGATTTGGCGGATTTGGGGGTGGATTGGGAGTAGGAGCAGACCCGCGACCTCGAGTTTTTGCCGTTTTCGGCAACTGATTTTTAGAACTGACAATTTTCACACAGACATCCTGGAAACTAGTGCTTTGTTGGCTAGCCCCTGTCGCCGGACTTTGGTACTGGAAAACCAAATGCTTGCGAGTCGGCTACCTCAGCCAACCGAGACAACGCTCTAGCTACGATGTTTGTCGAAAATGCCATGGAGGGTATTCATGCGATATAAAGGAATGACCGCTTTTGCCATTCTTCTTGTTGCCTTGGCGGCAAGTGCCTTGACGGAGGCAACCGTTTCGGCCGAGGGATTAATCCATTGCCCCCGCTGCAGGGAAACCTGTCCTCCTCCTTATTGCCACTATCAAGAAAAAGCTCCCTGCATTCGCTTTAAGTGCCGCTGTCCAAAACCGGTTTGTGGTCCTTGTGAACTGCAACACTGGGGGTATTACCAACCCTGCTGGCGGCCTTGGCCTTTCAAACGAGATTTCAGCCATTGCCCCTGCCCGCCCCCGGCTGCTTTTGTCCCGGAAACTTGTGGCGGAACTCCCGCAGTTGGTGTGGAAACCCCAACCAATCCGGGAATGGTTCCACCACCCATGCAGGTACCCACTCAACATATGCCTCGGGTGATGAATCCAAATTAACGATTCCCACTTCGATGTGTGAAAAAGCAAAACCCAGGGAATAGCATTGAGCATTCCCTGGGTTTTGTCATTTTATGGTGGGGGGAAAAGGTGTCAGGTACAAGTAGCCGCGCTGCCGCCTTCTTCCACCGCGAAAAGCCGTAAGGTGACGGTGGGATTCCATTGCCGGACGAAGCCAATCGTTGCCATTGCCATTCATCGACAAGAAGGGACAAGGATCAATCGGTGATTGGCAGGAATCGGCATCCAATGGCACAGAAGGCAATGAGGATGAGTTAAGATTTGATGATTGTTCCCGAATGACCATTGAAACATTGGCAATGGGGTTATCAAAGTGGAGATTTTGCAATTGGTGCAAAAGCTTTGGGGTGTCCCATTGGATTTTAGAACTCCTCAGATATTTTAAGTGTCATGCTCGCCCCAACCATTTTGAATCTTCCGCGTTTTTGGCCGGAAGTTAACTCCTTCGAGAATCTTGGCGAGCATGCTTTAGACCAGTAGATGGATTTCAAACCCAAAATTCAGTGGGACACTGGATTTTTCATTTTAAGTTGGCTGAAACGCAACTACCAACCATTACTTGTTTGACTTTTTCTTCAGGTGATCCTCAAACTCTCGTTTAGTCAGGCGATCATCGTTATTGGTGTCCATTTGAGTGAATTGCTGGGCGAATGGAGTTTTTTGGAGCTCTTCCCGGGTAAGTCTTCCGTCCGCGTTGGCATCCAACGCATCAAAATCGGGAGGAACTCGCCCCGGTGCTCTTCCCGGACCGGTACGATTTTGTTGGAAGGCCATAATTCTTTGCACCAAGCCGTTGATCTCCTTTTGATCCAGAAATCCATCGCTGTTTTGATCTACCCGGTCAAATCCAGAAGCCAACCGCCCTTGGGCTTCTTTCTTGGCAATTTTGCCATCCTCGTCCTTATCCATTTTCATGATCTGCTTCAGAATCAATTTGCGGCGTGCATCCGCCTTTTGAAAAGAACCCGCCGCCTTTTTTATCCGCTCTCGCATGGCCAAGACCAATTGTTTAGTCTCTTTGCCATCCAGTTTCCCGTCCTTGTTTTGATCCACTCGCAAAAACACACGGCCCAGAAATTTTGGTAATTCTCCCTTTTCCAAAGCCGAATTTCCATTCTTATCGAACTTGGCCAGAAATTGATCCGGGGATTGATCGAACAGCTTTTTGAGTTGGCCAAATTGCTTAGGGGATACTTTTTTTGCCGGTTGCGGTGAATTCTTACCTGCTTGAGCCAGCCGGGTCCGCATGAATTGCATTAGCCGAGTGGTTTCGGTTCGGTCTAATTCTCCGTCGCCATTGCCGTCCCATTTCTCAAAAGCACGCGCCAAGAACTTGGGAAGTTCTCCTTCGCTAAGGGTTCCGTTTTCGTCTTTATCAAAACGGCTCTGGAATTTTTCCACCGGAAGGCTGAACAGTTTTTTCAGTTGCTCGAACTGTTGCCGGTTTACCTTTTTTTTCGGTTGGGCCTGAGAATAAGCGAAAGGGCAAAGCGTTAACAATAAAATGCAGGTGCCAATGCGCAGCATAGGAAGCTCCTTATTTTGAAGGTGATCGACCATAACATTAAACCCCATCTTGCAAGCCGGGTTTCGTAGTTGATGAAATGTCTAAGGATTTTGTTTTCCCATCCAGGCCAATTGGGCATCCGGGACTCGTCTCAAGTAATAGACTTCTACCTTGGGATAGCGGACTTGTTTCAATATTTCCCAGCGGTGGTTCTTAAGGGTTTGTTTAAATTGATTGCGGTAAAAGTTCTCGGCAATAACTACCGTCCAGACGCGCTCCGGTTGAGATTTGCCCGAGGAAGGTACTACCGGTGACATGGGCAACGGATAAGGAGGATCATCGGAATAGGTTTTGATCGGCCGATACGCAGAGCCGATCGTGCGGAAATAATAGGCGTGTTCCCACTTGCAGCCAATGACCGGTTCATCCGGTTGCCGATGATTAAGGACAAATCGAACAGGGCGGACCACATCAATTTTTTTCCAGGGAACGACTAACCGATAAACCGCTTGAAATCCCGGAAACAAAACCAATCCGATACAAATCAGCGTGATTCCAAACCGCCATCGGTATCTCAGAGACCAAGAAAGCACCGGATCGAATCCTGCTGCCACTAAAAGCAGGGCTGAGGGCGCATAAAAGATCATCACTCGAGTCGGCCCGATTACATATTGGCCCATCAGCCAGGCAATCACTGCCAGCGCTAATGGGAGGGTAAGGAAACCAACCAGCTGTTTATGTCCTTGTCTCCACAGGGTGATTCCTCCGATCACCGCCAAAATACTGAGGACTCCTCCAACGGGCTCGGAGGTGTAGCGAAAGACCTCCGTTACCTTCATGCACAGTTGTCCCGGAATAGACCAAGGCTCTTTCCAATAGGGAAAACAGCCTTCCCAGCATTGCAGCAAGCGGTCGGTTCGCTGGTTCCGGATGGTTCCGAAGTACAACAACAAAAAGGCGGAACCTAATACCACTTGGTAGAGAAAAAATAACACCCAGACTCGGACGGAACGGGAATAGTAAACCGGAATGAGTAAGCATAAAGATGCCCCGCCAAGAAGAAAGCAAGCAGGAAAAGATAGGAACAGAAGGATTGGCGAGAGTCCTGCAAGTCCAATCAGGTATAACAGGAGCCGGGATTGGTGGCCGTTCTTTTGTTTGGCTCCTAAATACCAGACGGAAAACAGCAAGAAACCTGTGGCAATTAAAACATCGAGGGCATAAGGTTTAGCCTCACTGCCGTGAAAAAGAAGCCGATCGGAACAAGCAAACAGCCACAGGAAGCAAACAGCTCCCCAAGGCGGAAGAAACTTTCGGCATAGAAGAGCGATGCCAATCAAGGAAAGGCAACTTGTCAACCAGGGAAGGAACCGCAGCACAAAGGTGTGATCGCCGGCAATATCCACCAGCCATTTTTCCAAGATCAGAAAAAGAGGCGGAGCAGCCTCGGAGAAAAACAAGGGGCCAAAGAATTCACAATAATCCTTCTGCAGGACATTAAGGATCAAGGCAGCTTCGTCGTGCCAAACCGGTTGATTCCGAACATAGTGGTAGGTCCGCAATCCCAGACCCAACAAAACCAGTGAGCAAATCCCCAATGTGCATAATTTAATCCGGCGGAAAAGATCTTCCATGATCTTCCTGTTAAATGAAACTTGGATAGGTCTAGGTCAAAAGGATTATTACTTGGGGAATCTGGTCAAGAGGGAGTGATAGAGAATGATTTTCAGGCCATGGATTGTCGCCAGCGTGGCCTTTTGTTGGAGGTGCGCGAAAACGAATTCATCCAACCTATAATGGCGTTGCTTTAATTCCCCGATGCTTTGAAGAACGTCCCTTTGTTCACGCTGAACTGCTGGGTCCGGCGGTTGTAGATGATCTTCAGAGCCCGTGCTTGTTGGGGAGGAACCCCCGGACCTCGGAACTTCTCCAGGTAGGCTTTGTTTCCTTCGGTGCCTTCGAAAATGACCACATCCGTCGCTTGGATATATCGAACCTTATCCGCCCGGCCGCGGAATTCCGGTGTGAGGACCAACACGTTGGTTCGGCCGATCATATCTTGTGATTTGCTTCCATCGGCTTCCGGCCGGCTATAGATCTCCAACTTCTCGCACCGCATATACATTCCATCTTTTGGCAGGCGGTCGGGGTTTATCTTGACCTTCCAGCTATTGGCAGGGAGATGGTAGACCTCAACATTGTCAAAGAACTTGGCAATGCGTTGTTCGCCTTTTTTGTAGGAATGCAGCCAGCCGTTGTAGTCCACCCGGGTGAGGAAGAGTTGCTTTTTCTTGGTCTCGTCAAACCCACCGGTTTTGGGTCGCGAGGTCGGAGTAATCTTGGGCCGGCCATATTGCTGGATAAATACCTTGGCTAAAGGACCTGAAGCAATCACTGGGCCGGTCTGATTGTCTACTTTTAACTGTTGGGCTTCCAACCGGTCATAGCGAGCAAACTTCCCCTTCTCGGTTTTTTTTACATCCTCAACTTTGACATTGCGGTCGCAGATTAGCCGTTCGACTTTGGCCCCTTTGTTGGCCTTTTGTCCCTCCTTCAACGATACCGTTTTGTCCAGGGCAACCTGCATGGTCTGACATAACAGTTTGGCATTCTCTTGATAAGCTGCAACGCCGCCCCGGAAAGTCGCATCCTTGCCGTTGAAGAACATGTCGCGGTTCCATTCGATTGTCAAACGTGTCCCCGGTTTGGTCGGCTTGGCTCCATCAAACGTGGTATTGCTGGGAACTTGCATGGCCCCCACGCCTTCGATGTTGGCCGTATTGTCGCGCTGGTTGATGGTAACTTTCGGGCCCACCAACACCAGTTCACCCAGTTGCAGTTGGGCAGGGTTTCGCTGGTTGCCGAAGACAATCAGGGTGTCTCCTTCCTGGTGGTGCAGCAGGTTTAGAGTCTCGCCGCGAATATCAACGGCCTTCTCTCCGGGCTTTTTGCCTTCCTGAGTGACGTAAACCTCACCCTCAGTGACTACCTCCTGCAATTCGTTCTTTCCACCAAGCCGGGCGACGTAAACGGATACTTGGCGGGCTTCCAATTCAATGGGATGCCGTTTTGCTTTGGGCTTCTCGGTCTCTTGCTGCTGCTTTTTCCGGGTCGGGACCGGCAAGCTTCCAATGCTTGGTTCTTCCGGAGCATTGGGAGCACCTTGATTTTTTGCCGTAAACTCCCGGTTTTGCGGCCGCAGGGCCACATGTTTCTTTGTGGTCTCGGCATTTCTCGGGGCGGAGAGTATCCCTTTACTTTTTGGCAAAACCCGCACCTCCGAATCCGAGGTCCCGGCTGCCGCCGTGGGCAACTCTTCGGGAAGACTGGACTCGGCCGCCTTGACAAACCGGACGATCAAGTGCTCGCATTTATTAATCCGCAAATCCGGTGAGGTCAGCTTAACCCCCCCGAAACCAATCAGCTTGTGCGGCTGTTGTCGAGGTGCCCCCGAGGCGACTTGCTTCTT
>CAZPPD010000210.1:0-8302 GCA_964588185.1 uncultured Alcaligenaceae bacterium
TATCGTCTGTGGTTCCATGAGCTTACATTTTCGGAGGAGAATGGTGGGACCCGGGTTCAAGACCGGGTGGAATATGCATCATCCGGGTGGATTTTCGAATCCTTTGTCCATTCCTGGCTGGTAAAGCCCGATCTGACCAAGATCTTTAATTACCGACAGGAACGCATCCAAGAGATCTTCAGCTAGCCTTGGAATTAAATCCCGGCTTTCCGCTCGGCAAGAATTCTCCGGGCTTTGGATAGCTTTTTGCGTAAGCGCCCGGTCAAAGGTTTGTCATGGGGCCGGGTATCCCAAATGGCTTGATAGACAGGTCTGAGCCAAGGCGGGATGCATCGTTCCACTTTGGCTTGGCGGGTCTCCCCAACGTGGACTTGGTCGAAAGGGAGCAGGCGAATGTTAGTCTTGTAATCTTTGTTGAGGACAATCGCCCGCAGGTCCACACGAAAGACTTCCGGGCGTTTCGATTGAGCCAACTGGGAGCGAACCACGAA
This sequence comes from uncultured Alcaligenaceae bacterium, assembly GCA_964588185.1. Taxonomy (GTDB): domain Bacteria; phylum Planctomycetota; class Planctomycetia; order Gemmatales; family Gemmataceae; genus CAZPPD01. The sequence continues at coordinate 492 of CAZPPD010000210.1, forward strand.
AACTTTATCCGGCTCTGCTCCCGGAGAAATACCGCCTGCCCGCTGCAGTAATCCCAAGACCGATTCGGGACCTTTGTACGGAAGCGAACGGGTGGAATTGTTCACCTGCCCAATCAAGTAAAGATACTGGCTGTTGTACTCCGCCACATTCACGACAACATCTTCGTAGGGAATTTCCGCGAGATGGGCAATTCTTAGTGCGACCTGAGATCTTGTTAGCCCGGATATGCGAATTCCCGAAGGCTCCAGGAAAGGAACGTAGATTCTCCCATCTGCTTCCACATGGGCACGGAAATACAGTTCGGGACGGTTTTGCACAGAAACTTCGATCAGGTCGGGACAGCCGATCCGATAAGCATTGGCGACCCACAAAGCTTCTTCCGGTCCGGAAAACTTATCCATCAAATTCTTTTCCACATTGGACCGCCAGTGTGCACATCCCCCGCAAACTGCCAAAACGCAGAGGGACACTCCAAGGAAAATCTGCTTTGCCAACCTTTCCATCTTTATTTGGCCGCCGCAGTTCATACATTTTCCACAAGTTAAATGAAGCCGATTGCAGTGCACGAAGATGGGCCAAGCATTACCCACTTCCAATCATCGGCTAACGGTTTTACAAGGCTTTAGGATTGAAGGAATTGCATTCATAATTCCAATTATTTGTTTTCCATGGAGAGGAAATTCAAGTGGCTGCATCAGATCTCATTGTGAGCGTATCCGGTATTCGGGGAATCATCGGCGATAGCCTAACTCCGGATATTGCCGTTCAATTTGCCTTGGCTTTGGGAACCTATTTGGAAGGCGGCAAGATTGTCTTGTCCACCGATGGCCGGCCAAGCGGGGGGATGCTTAGCCAGGCGGTTTCCAGTGGTTTGCGGGCTACGGGGTGCGAAATTGTAGATATTGGAACTGCTCCCACCCCAACGGTTGGCATTGCGGTCAAGAAATTACAAGCTGCAGGTGCCATCCAAATCACTGCCAGCCACAATCCTGCTCCCTGGAACGGCCTGAAGCTGTTTGGAGCGGATGGCCGGGTTCTTACTGCGGACAAAGGGAGAGAAGTTCAAAAGCTCTTCGCAGATCGGCAATTCCGTTTTGTAGACTGGAACAATCTTGGGAAATATCAGCTGATTAGCAAAGACCCTATTCGTTGGCATGCCGAGCGGGTGATGGAATTGGTAGATACTCAGAAAATTGCCGGACAAAAGATTCCAACGTTTTTGGATGCCAATGGTGGTGCCGGGGGCATATTGGGACGGAATCTGCTTGCCGGGTTTCAATGCCAAAGTACTACAGTTGGGTGTGAATGCGACGGCATTTTTTCTCATGGTCCGGAACCGACAGCAGTGAATCTGCAAGACGTTTGTCCCTTGGTCCCGCAAGCGAAAGCTCAGATTGGCTTTGTATTAGACCCGGATGCAGACCGGTTGGCTCTGATTGATGAGAAAGGCGTCTATATCGGGGAAGAACTGACCCTGGCATTAGCGGTGTTGTTCCGTTTGGGGCAAAAGGCCGGCCCGGTTGTGGTTAATATGTCCACTTCCCGGATTGTTGAAGATTTATGCGGGCAGTTCGACGTTCCGTTTCACCGCTCGGCGGTTGGTGAAGCCAATGTGGCCGACAAAATGCTGGAGGTAGACGCAGTAATCGGCGGGGAAGGGAATGGAGGAGTCATCGACCCAAGAGTTGGATTTGTCCGGGATCCATTCATTGGCATGGGACTGATTCTGAATTTGTTGGCGGAGCGAAAACAGCCTCTGAGTGAAATTGTTGCGAGTTTGCCAAAGTATACGATCGTCAAAGACAAGTATCAGGTAGATCGGGGGCTATTACCGCAACTCTTCCTGAAAATTAAGGATCGGTGGGGAGATGCCAAGACAAATGAAGCAGATGGACTCCGGTTGGATTGGAGTAATCGCTGGGTTCATGTTCGTCCCAGTAATACCGAACCTATTGTTCGTGTGATTTCAGAAGCTCCTACCGGAGAGGAAGCCCAACAGTTATGCAAAGAGGTGGGAGATTTACTAAATTGAAGGAAATGCAAAAAAGCCCAGCCGAAGGGACGGAAACGGCTGGGCTAATTGCAGATTCAATTAGGTCATGCCTACTTCTTTTTTCTCACGGCTAAACCAATTGCTAAACATTCCTTTGCTGGTTTTGTAAGCATTGTCGCCAATGATTTCCAAAACCATACGCTTGCATTGAACGTCGGAGCGTTTTCCTTGGGTTCGCTTCTTGCACATGGTAACGGCGTCTTTGTATTCTTTTTCGTCGACTTTGCCGTCATTACCGGCCAAGGTATCCAGCAAATCTTTCAATTCAGTCCGAACAACGCTTTCCAGCACGTATCCTTCGGACTCGCAAACCTGGCGAAGAGCCGCACGAGCGGAATCCACGGTAACTCCACCTGCCAAAGCGGATTGAAGAATTTCTCGTTCTTCGTTGGTATCCACATACTTGTCATCGTAAGCGCGAAGCTTGACTTCTTCTACGAAACGCTTTTTGACATCATCAAGATCCATAACCGGTCTCCTTATAAGAGAAGTAAACTTTCCTATTGAATTGATCTTCAGTCTGTTCGAGTAGACACTCGTTATTCGTTAAACGGGAAATGTTATTTAGGGTAAATTCCAAAAATTTTAATTGATTATAAAGGTTCCAGCCACTTGGTCAATGAAGGAAAACAGGATAGTAATTCCAATTGAAACACCAGGAAACCATTACGCGAATTAGCCATATTATAACGGTTTCGCCATCGTTGAGATATGGAAAGCATCTACTTTCGCAAGCCGTAAATTATCGATTCACAGGTTCAGGAACCCTGTCTGTTGCGAACGGCCATCCGGTAGGTTGGTAACGAATATCCAAATGAGGAGTGCGAATCGGTTGGTTATTGCGGCTACGGCTAACAAAAACCGCCTCCAGAACTCCGGTGGTGACTAAAGTCCTCTCGACGGGATAGACTGCATGGTAGGTTAGCATCATGGCCTCAATGGCTCGCACCAGATGGGCGAAGTGGCCAAACGGATCGGTGTTCTGCAGGTAGAAATGGGTAGTCACCGGCTGAGGTCGGTTTGCCAATTGTCCGGCAAAACAAAAAGCTCCACCATCTCCTTCATGGACATAGCCATTCATCATTGCCACCGCCGCTCGAAAACCGTCGCGATATCGAATCAGAAAGACTCCTGCCCGAGGATTGCGGGCTGTTAAAGCCCTGTAATCTCCCCGAGCGTGGGCAGGGACGCGAGCCAAGGCGGCCTCTAACAATTGCCGGGACCATAATCCGCGATCCATGGCTTGCCACATCTGAGCCCCGGATAGGAATTGGACTGAAGCAACTCCACTTTCCCCGCCTTGGCGGTTTTCAACAAGGCATTGCAATGCTTCCAGCGCATGAAAGCCATAACCTTCCAATGGACCGTAGCCAATTTGCACCGCTTCAACCAAAGGACAATGGCGGGGAAGGGTAACGATGGGTCTGCGCCAAGTCACCGGCAAGGAGGACCCCGCCATAAACGGCACGTGAAGCTGCCGCGCCCGGTTGTACATCCAGAGTGCGTCTTGCCAATTTACGGACAAATGTTTGTCACTGAAAACCGGAACCGACCGCCGCGAACGAGCGAACACATTCATGGTATGTTCAAAGAACCGCCGGCGGGGATAACGAATCTGGCCACGATTGTTTCTGGGGTAATCGCCGTGCTCACCTATGAGAAGGACTCCGTCGACTCGAAGGTCCCTCCTGCCCAAGGTTAATGCTTCGGCGATGGTTGGATAGATGGTAAACCGATGTTGCCGCGCTAACTGGCGGCTCCAGTCATTAGCCGGGAACTGATCCACATACATGGAGACTAATTCCATTTCAGGACCTTCTCCGCCCGAGTGATTGAAGCCTTCCAAAATTTTACCCACGATGACATCGGCATGCGAATGACGACGATACTCGGTAACGATTGCGGCTACTTGTTTTGGTCGGCTCATAGGGCACTAAATTCCGGTAGGAGTTCCGATGGGAAAAACCAGTCCAATGAGACGTTTGCAGTGCAAAAAAACAACCTATTCATCCACCACACTTCGCAGGATTTCCCGTTTCCAGTCCGACTGGTGAACGGGCCAGCCCTGAACAGACCAGTTTCCCTCGGTCATGGTGCGAGTGCGACTGTAGCGATTTACGTATTGTTGGCATTTTTTCTCGATAGCTTCCATTTCCTGGGTAATTTTCGGGCCATTGCTTTTGCGACGGTGAATGTGGTCATTGTCGACGATGGTAACGACAGTGGGAAAAGGCAAATCCAAAAAGCGAAGCGATATCACTTCGTGACTTGCGGTGGGGTAGCGTTTCTTTAATGCCAACAAGTCATTCTTGGTGGCCTTGGCGTCGGCAACGAAGAAAACCGTCGGTACTAACAGGCGGGATGAAAACAAGGTGCGCAGTGATTCCCCGGTCAGATTTTTGGCTTCTTCTTCCGTCAGATTTAATTGGCCATGAATTTGCTCCCGGAGATGATGGCCAATCTCCAATGCTACCGTCCATTGATGGCGTTCTTCGGTGGGTTCCGGGCGGAGGAAAATCTGCGGTTTGCGGCCCGCGCGTTGAATCCTGCCTCGTTCCGGTTGGCGGCTATCCAATACTACGGTCATGCCCAGATGTTGTTGGGCCAAGGCAATAGCATCCACAGGTGGTTGGGAAATCCCGGCTTTTTCCAGTAAACCTTCAATGATTTGATCCAAAACGGATACAACTTCTTCGCGAGTTAAATCATCTGGCATTTTACTTCCTTCCAATCGACAACCATGACGTAAATATTTGTATAGTTGAAGAGTTATCCCCTATCAAGGTCAACTGGAGTGGAATTTATTTTACCCGAAATTGACAGGAGTGAAGTTTGATCTGAGGCGAATGAGATGCGGATTAAAGAAACGAATAAAAAGCTGGAGTTTCAATAGAACTATTTTGTTGCTGACTTGGCCGGAGAAAAAGTTTATAAATGGAGGATAACGGTGGAAGGATGATTTTTATGTTTCGAAGCAAGCTAAATTACGGTCTATTACTTACCGGGATGATCCGTTTGTTGATCATTGCCAGCTTGCTGACTCCGCGGATTGCCTTTGCCGGGTGCCAATGCAATTCCGGGTGCAATAAATCACCTTCTGTAGAAAAAGATCAACCCAAAAACAAACAACCTGAATCTTCAAAAAAGTCCGCGAACTCCGGATGTTGTTGCTGCTGTTGCAGTGAATCTGACGAATCCGGCGAGACTTGTTGTTGTACCACAACAGAAGGAGATTCTGGAGAGTCCGAAGTAAAGCAGAAAGAATCTTCTTGTTGCAATGCCGATTCAAACAAAACCTCGGAGGCCGACCAACCGGGTTGCAAAGGAAATTGTCATTGTTCAAAATATATTCTTTCTTGGGCAACACTTGCTCCCGTAAAGGGTCGCGACTTCGTCCTCGACAAAGCTGCTGAATCGGAAGCACTTCCCGCTTTTCAATTTATTGCCAAAGCACCGCCCGAACAAAAAGTTTCTGATATTCTTTGGCCCCCTCCTCGTTCCTGCCCGGAACAACTCCAGCCGCTTCTTTGTTGCTGGCTGGAATAATCGAATCTAAATTCTCACTTTAAATGCTTATTTGCGTTGAAGGCCTGAAGTATATTTCCAGGCTTACGAAAAGTAATTGTACACCCGCAATATCTAAAAAAATTTTGATTTTGTAACAACAATCATCAGGAGACAAAAATATGGCTCGATATATCATTGCAATTGCTGCTTTAATTACCGCCGCTTTGTTCGTTGGCACTTCTACTTTTGCCGGCGATGAAAAGAAATTTAAGGCAAAGTGCCCGGTATCGGGAAAAGACATAAACAAGGATTGCTCCGTCAAGTACAACGGCGGCAAGGTATATTTCTGCTGCCCAAATTGCCCGGCGGTATTTAAGAAAAAAACGAAGAAGTTTGCCGCCTAGGCCAATCATCTATTGTACGGGACTGAACAAGCAAAAATCGTGAAATGTCCGTTCACAGGCCGCAAGTTGAATCCAGATACCAAAATTTCGGTTGAAGGCGTTCCTGTCTGCTTTTGCTGTTTCAAATGCCAGGGCAAAGCCAAGAAACTCAAAGGCAACGCTCAAATCAATGCCATCTTCAACAACAAGAGCTTCAAAAAAGGCTTTGAAGTAAAGAAATAAGAGGGACCCCCACACAGGTTGGTTCCTATGGGAACTAATCTGGAAACCAGGCCTGTTCATCCCAGAGCAGGCCTGGCATTCAGGTCTTCAATCCTCCCGTAAACGATTCTTCTAACGGTACCCCGGAATAAACCTCTATAGCGGACCCCTCGGCAACAAATGCCGAGGTTGGTTCTTTTTGTAATGTTTCTTGGAATTGAGGTCCGTACACTTCTTCGATATGGCAAGTAAAGGTTGAAGTACTTGCCTGCCAAACTCGCCATTGCGGGTGAGTGACTCGATATTCCAAAGTTGAGCCGTCCCGTTGACTTGAAAAGCCCCAGTAATGCTCGGTGATAAACTCCTCTTCGGACCCCGGTTCGGGAACCTTGGGCTCTCCGCTAAAATCTGCTTGCAGATAATTCCATCCAGAGGGGCTTTTCCATCCATAACGTACTCTACTGGTCTTGTCCCTATGTGCTGGTAGTTCCAATGAAGAGGTCATTGGACGGGAGACATAATTCTCGTTGTAAACACACCTGGCCACGGTGGCGATGGCGATTGCCCAGCGGGGAACAATCTCCTTGATAAAGGCGACTCCCCGTTGCGGACCATCCGGCCCTTGTCGGCGCAAGTAGAAGCGAAGGTTAATCTCATTAAAGTTGCTATGAAACGGTATCCACATCCTTTTGATACGGGTTTGCAAGAATTGAAAGCCAACCATGCTGACAAAGGTCTTCCCGTTCCAGAAATCCAACTCCGTTCCCACCGGGACCAAGGGACGGAGGATTTCCGGGTCAATTTCGTAGTTGAGCATTAGTAGATTTCGCCATTGAGCAGTAAGAAAGGTGCTTGCCATGGGGGCATTCTCCGTTTGTAAGTCGGGTCTTTTGGCCCGACCTAGAGTCGCCACTCAAAAGTCCAGCCGAGGCGTCCCCAATCGGGATTTATCCACAAAGGACACGCTTCAGGTTTTAGCCGGCCCTTCGGACGGCCCTGGAGGACCGTCCTACGGATAATTGTTCTACCTAATTTGATAGTATTCGATCGTCCGCCGAAGTCCTTCTATGAAGCTAACCGTAGGTTCGAAGCCAAGATCACGGCGTGTACGAGAAATATCTGCTTCGGAAAAACGGACGTCGCCGACTCGAGGTGCTTCATGGATAGGTTGGATTTGAGTTCCCAGGAGATGATTGAGGTGTTCGACTAGTTGCAAAATGGTAATGCTGCCGCCATTGCCGATGTTGTAAACGTTTCCAACGGCAGCCGGAGCGTCCGCTGCTTTTCGCAAAGCCTGAACGGCATTGGCGACCGGAACGAAATCGCGGGTCTGCAAACCGTCGCCAAAGATTTTGGGTGTCCTGCCTTCCAGGAGTGCAGTAATAAATAAGGCAATCACTCCGGAATAGGGGCTTTTCGGATCTTGTCTCGGGCCGAAGATATTAAAGAAACGAACCCGCGTTGTCTCCAATCCAAAGGAATCCGTAAAGGCCCGGCAATAATGTTCCCCCGCCAGTTTGGCTGCGGCATAAGGGGACATGGGCCACAGCAGATCATACTCCTTGCTAATAGCTCCTTCGGCATTTCCATAAGCACTGCTGCTGGCGGCGAATACCACCCTACGAACATTGGTTATCCGGGATTC